>JBDSIN010000184.1:0-33006 GCA_039917955.1 Candidatus Limnocylindria bacterium | reverse complement strand
GCGCCCGGGCGCACGTAACGCGGTGCATCGTCGGCCAGGGCGCGCCCCGGCACCTCGCAGACCGGCTCTCCGCGCAGGACGGCGCGCACCACCGGCTCGGCGATCACCCGGCCGATCACGACGGCGTGCAGGTCGTATCGGGCGAAGACGCGCTGCACCTCCCCCTCACGCCCCGCCAGGACCACCAGCAGCATCCGCTCCTGCGACTCCGAGAGGAGCAGCTCGTAGCCGCTCATCTGCGGCTCGCGGGTCGGCACCAGGTCTAGGTCGACCTCGGCTCCGCAGCCCCCGCGCGCGGAGAGCTCGGCAAGCGCACAGGTCAGTCCCGCCGCTCCCAGGTCCTGCATCGCGACCACCGCGTCGGACGAGGCGAGCTCCAGGCACGCCTCCATGAGCAGCTTCTCGAGGAACGGATTGCCGACCTGCACCGCCGGGCGCCGTTCCTCCCGGTCCTCGCCGAGCGTCGCCGACGCGAAGCTGGCGCCCTGGATCCCGTCGCGGCCGGTGGCCGATCCGACCAGCAGGAGCGCGTTCCCCGGGCCGGCGGCGCGGGCCAGGGTGATCTCGTCGTGGCACGCAAGGCCGACGCACATCGCGTTCACCAGCGGGTTGCCGTTGTAGCTGGCGTCGAAGTGCAACTCGCCGCCGACATCGGGGATGCCGATGCAGTTTCCGTATCCTGCGATCCCGGCCACCACGCCGCCGAACAGGTAGCGATTCCTGGCAGCCGCCTCGGCATCGGTCCGGCCGGAGGGATCGTCGGCAGGGTCGAGCGGCCCAAAGCGGAGCGAGTTCAAGAGGGCGATCGGCCGAGCGCCCATGGTGAAGATGTCGCGGATGATGCCTCCCACGCCGGTGGCCGCCCCCTGGTACGGCTCGACCGCGCTCGGGTGGTTGTGCGACTCGACCTTGAAGACGACCGCCAGGCCATCCCCGATGTCGATCGCACCGGCGTTTTCGCCGGGTCCCACCAGAACGCGTTCACCCTGGGTTGGCAGTCCGGCCAGCAGGGGGCGTGAGTGCTTGTAGGCGCAATGCTCGGACCACATCGCCCCGAACATGCCGAGCTCCACGGCGTTCGGCTCGCGACCGAGCGCACCGACCACCCGCCGATACTCGTCGTCCGTCAGCCCGTGCAGCTCGACGGGCGGCGCCATGGTCATCGCAGCGCTCAGGAGGGGGGAGGGGCGGGAGGAGGGATCGGCCGGTCGCGGTCCAGTTCGACCAGCAGCGCGCCGCCAGCCACAGCCAGCATCCCGATCAGGAAGGTGGTCTCCCAGCCGCGCGGGTCGAAGCCGGTGCGGTCGAGCGCCATCCCCAGGCCGATGAAGGCCACCACGAGGATAACGAGCCGCTCGCGCGGAACCTCCGGGAGGCGATCAGGCAGAAAGACCGAGGCCGCGAGCCAGAGGAGCCCCACGAAGAGGATCACGCTGAGGGCACGGCCGAGCGAGGGTGCCAACCCGATCGCCGCCAGCAGGCTGCCTCCCCCGATCAGCCAGCCCGACAGCATGGTCGGCAGGCTGAAGGGCAGGTCGGACGCGCGCTCGGCCACGGCCGGCATGCTGGCCGGCGTCTCGGGGCGGGGCACCGTGGCCGCCGATGGCGCGACCGGTGCCTCCACGGGAGCCTCCGGTTCGGCTTCCGTTTCAGGCTCGCCGGGCAGATCCGCTGCGGCATCGGTCGATGCTGGCGTGGCCGGGATCGGCGCCTCGGGCGGATCGATCGGCTGGCCGCAGACGGGACAGAAGCGCGCATCGTCGTCCACCCCGGTGCCGCAGTTTGCGCAGTACCGCTCCGCCATCGGTCAGGCCCTGGCCAAGCGTGTCAGGGATCCGATGGCGACGATCAACCCAGAGAGAAGGAAGATCACCCCGGCCGGCGACAGGGCACGCAGGATCTCGATCAGGCCGCCACCCGGACCACCGAACAGCTCGACCACGCCGAAGAGGAGGGCCAGCCCCGCGCCCCAGGCGAGTGTCACGAGCAGAACGATCCTCTGAGCGGCGCTCGGCGCGGCGCGCCACAGGCCGGCGGCTGCCAATCCGATGAGCAGGATCACGAGCAACGGGGCCGGGCCGGCCAGCCCGAAGTAGACCTTGTCGAGGAAGCCACCCGCAACCGCCGAGTAGCCGGCCCAGAAGCCGATGCCGTAGCCGCCCGGATCACCGAACGAGCGATCCCACAGCGAGCCGCCGCCGTAGGCGAAGGGGAGCAGCCAGCCGGTGAGGATCCCCACCGCACCGAGAAGCAGGACCACCGGGCCGAGGATCGCGCGGCCGGGCGCCGCGGGGGCGTCCGGCGCAGGGGCGTCCGGCGCAGGGGCGTCCGTCGATGGAACCGCCCGCAGATTGGCCCCGCAGCTCTGGCAGAAGGCCGCTCCGGCCCGGTTGTGCGTCGCGCAGCGCGGGCAGGCGAGCGTTCCTTCGGCGTCGGTCGGGCGCTCGACGGTCACCGGCGCTCCGGCCGTCGCGAGTCGCTGCCCGCAGTTGCGGCAGAACGCGATACCGGGCCGATTGTCAGCAGAGCAGCGTGGACAGCGAATGCCCTCGCCGAGGGGTGTGGCGGGTACCGAATGGGCGGACACCGCGGGTGGGGCGTCGGTGGGCTCAGGCGGGACGACCCACGCCTCGGCCTCGCGGGGTGCGGGCGGCCGGTCCTCGCGTGGTTCCCGCTCGTCGTCGCTCATCGGGCAGAGGGCCTCCATCCCGGCCAATCGCGTCCGATTCGCATCATAGCCGACGCTCCGCAGCGGCCGGCTGCGCGACCAGCCACCGCTCGAGGGAGGCAAGGATGCGCAGGCCATCGGTGCCGCCCACCTCGGTCTCGGCGGCGCGTTCGGGGTGCGGCATCAGACCAAGCACGTTGCCGCGCGGATTGACGATCCCCGCGATCGACCGCAGAGAGCCGTTGGGGTTCGCGTCGGGCGTCACGGCTCCCGCTGCATCGGCGTAGCGGAGCACGACGCGGCCGGTGCGCTCCAGATCGTCGAGCGTGGCATCGTCGGCGTGGTAGCGACCCTCGCCGTGCGAGATGGGGAGCCGGATCGTCTCACCGTCCGACAGATCACCGAGCCAGGCTCCGCTCGGATGCTCGACCCGCAGCGTCTGCCAGTCGCAGCGGAACTGGAGGTGATCGTTGCGCATCAGGACGCCTGGCAGCATGCCCGCCTCGCACAGGATCTGAAAGCCGTTGCACGAGCCGAGCACCGGCCCGCCGGCATCGGCGAACGCTTCCACGGCGCGCATCACCGGCGAGAAGCGCGCGATTGCCCCGGTTCGCAGGTGGTCCCCGTGGGCGAATCCACCCGGCAGGACGACCGCATCGACGTTCCCCAGCTGACCCTCGGTGTGCCACACCGGCCGCGCCTCCCAGCCGAGGACGGAGGCCGCGTGCAGGAAGTCGCGCTCGCTCCAGGTCCCTGGGAAGACGGCCACCGCGACGCGCGGTGCTCGGCTCACGAACCGGCCTCCGCGTCCGTCTCTCCGGCGGCTCGCAACTCCCAGTCGGCGGTCTCCATCACCGGGTTGGCGAGCAGACGCCGGCACATCGATCCGAGCGCCTCATCGGCGGCCGCTTGATCGTCCGCCTCGAATGCGATCCGCAGCAGTTTGCCGGCGTGCACCTCGTGGACCGCATCGAAACCGAGCGAGCGCAACCCACCTGCGATCGTCTGTCCCTCGGGGTCCGCGATCCCCGGCCGCAGCCGCACGTGGACCTCGGCCAGCCATCGCATCAGGCCGATCTCCCCACGTCGCTCCACGGTTGCCCGGTGAGTCGCTCGTACGCTGTGACGTAGCGCTCTCGCGTGCCGGCGATCACGTTGGCCGGCAGCTCGGGCGCGGGCGGCTCCTTGTTCCAGCCCGACGCGGCCACGAAGTCGCGAACGTACTGCTTGTCGAAGGAGGGAGGGCTCGAACCGGGCTGGTACAGATCGGCATCCCAGAAGCGGCTCGAGTCAGGGGTCAGCACCTCGTCGATGAGCGCCACCCGACCGTCGATCCAGCCGAACTCGAATTTCGTGTCGGCGAGGATCAGACCAACTTCGGCCGCGCGCTCCACGCCGGCCCGGTAGATGGCCAGCGACCGCTCCTCGAGCTCGCGCGCAAGGTCGCCTCCCACCATCTCCGCCAGCTGTTCGCGGGTGATGTTCTCGTCGTGTCCCACCTCCGCCTTGGTCGACGGCGTGAAGATCGGCTCCGGCAGGCGGTCAGCCTCCTGCAGTCCGGCCGGCAGCCGATGCCCGCCGACCATGCCGCTGGCGCGGTACTCGGCCCACCCCGACCCGGCCAGGTAGCCGCGCACCACGCACTCGGCGTCGATCCGGTCGGCGCGACGCGCCAGGGTCACCCGGCCGGCGAGCGCCGCGGTGCGCGCGGCCTCCGGCAGGTCGTCGGTCGCGACCGACAGGAAGTGGGTCGGCCCCAGCGGAGCCAGCCGCCCGAACCAGAAGGCGGCGAGCTGGGTCAGCACGCGGCCCTTGTCGGGGATCGGCTGATCGAAGACCACGTCGAACGCCGAGAGGCGATCGGTGGCGATCAACAGGAGCCGGTCGGCTCCAACGGCGTACGTCTCACGCACCTTGCCGCGGTGAACGAGCGGCAGTCCGCCGATATCGGTTGACGTCAGTGTCACGAGAGATCCTCCTCCGAATGACCACGGTCAGGTGATTGCTGATCGTCGGATGGTCGGATCCACCTCGAGACGAACGCCGCAACCCGGTCGAGCAGCGCCAACACAACGAGGATCAGGACCGTCCCGATCACGGCCATCACCAGCAGGCCGGCACCGGCCGCCATCCCGATGGCGGCGACCGACCAGAGCGAGGCGGCGGTCGTCAGGCCGCGGATATTCCCGCGATGCTGAAGGATGGTTCCGGCCCCGATGAACCCGATCCCCGACACGATCTGCGCCGCGATACGAGTCGGATCGACCCCGTCCCCCGCAAACCCGTAGGCCGACACGATCGTGAAGAGCGCAGCGCCCAGGGCGACCAGCGAGTGCGTGCGGAAGCCCGCAGGCTGGCGATGCAGCTCACGCTCGAGGCCGATCACCGCCCCCAGCACGAGGCCGGCAGCCAGCCGACCGGCGAGTTGGAGCTCGGTATCAAAGCTGAGGTCAGCGGTCAGCAGCATCTGCGCCTCCTGCATCCGGCACGAGCTCGGCCGACCACCACGCCGACACCCAGGCATGCAGTGCGCCGGCGATCAGGACGAGGGCCAGCCAGATCGCCACGAAGCCTACCAGCAGCGACAGGCTCGCCGGGGTGAGCAACCATCCGGCGGCGAGGTCCTCTGCCAGTGGCTCCCACAGAACGCGCAGCAGCGCGAAGGTCAGACTCAGGGCGAGCAGCTCCGCGAGGGTGGCGGCCAGCGCCAGCCCCAGGCGCCGCGTCGGATGGCGCAGCACATCGAGTGCCCCGCCGCGCAGCGCCGCCCCGATCCGTCGCGAGCCGGGACCCACGGCGCGACGAATTGCCGCCGCGCCGACAGCCTGTCCGAACAGGATCGTGGCCGCCAGGAGCACCACGAACGGCGCCAGCGAACCGAGGATCCGCACCAGGAGCGGTGCCCCCAGGTCAGGCGCGCCAAACTCGCCGGGGGCGATCGTCGCGGTTGCGGCCACCAGGATCGCGACGGCGATCGCCACGGGCAGCGCAGCCCCCAGGAGCACGGTGAAGATCACCCCCGTGTCGTGCGTCAGCGACCGGCCCGCCTCGTCCTGTCGCAGGCCACGGAGCAGCGCCGCTTCACTCAGGGCGGCGATGAGGAACGCGGCCAGGACCAGCAGGGTGGCTGCTGCTGCCAGCAGCAGCACGTTCCACGGGTAGGCCGAGGACGAGAAGAGTCCGGCCCCGACGAAGGCGAAGTCGCTGGTCCGCGGCGGACCCGCCACGACCACCAGCAGCGGCAGCCAGGCCAGGTAGGCGAGGGCGCTCGCGGCTCCAGGGATCCACAGGTCGGCGCGATTCCCGGCGAGCCGCGCGGCGAGCCCGGCACGGACCAGCCAGCCGGTCATGGTCACCGGGCCGACAGCTCCCCGTCGTCGAGCCCGAGCGCGCGATAGCTCGCCGCGATGCCGGCCAGGTGATGCTCCAGGTCCATCGCACGTTCGACCTCGTCGGCGGAGAGCCACTCGGCAACGCCGGCGTCCGCCTTCAGTTCGGCATCAAATCCGCGCTCCCCGCTCGCCGACCGCCCGGCGGCACCCTGCACCAGCCGGTACGCCTCCTGGCGGTCCGCCCCCCGGGCGACCATCGCGAGCAGCAGCGCCTCGGAGTAGACCATCCCGCCGAGCATCCCCAGGTTGCTCGCCATCCGCTCGGCATCCACCTCGAGCCCGTCCAGCACCGTCGCGAGGGTCCGCGTCGCGTAGGCGGCGACGCCAAACGCGCGCTCGAAGACGAAGCGCTCGGCCGACGAGTGGCTGATATCGCGTTCGTGCCAGAGGGCCATGTTCTCGAGTCCCACCATGGCATCCGCGCGCAGCAGCCGTGCGAGGCCCGTCACGCGCTCGGTCAGTACCGGGTTGCGCTTGTGGGGCATTGCGCTGCTGCCCTGCTGGCCGGCACCGAACGGCTCGAACGCCTCGCCGACCTCGGTGCGCTGGAGGTGCCGGATCTCCACAGCGACCCGCTCCAGCGTCCCGCCCAGGATGGCGAGCGAGGTGAGCAGTTCTGCATGGCGGTCACGGCTCACCACCTGGGTGGCGGCGGGATCGGGCACGAGACCCAATGCTTCGCATACGAATCGCTCGACCTCGACCCCAACGTTGGCATGCGTCCCGACTGCGCCCGACACCTTGCCGACCGAGATCCCCTCGCGGGCACGCTCGAGGCGCGCCTGGTCGCGGGTGATCTCCGCGTACCACCCGGCGACTTTGAAGCCAAAGGTGGTCGGTTCGGCGTGGATCCCGTGGCTGCGCCCCACCATCGGCGTCGACCGATGCTGGATCGCCAGCCGGCGCGTCACCTCGGCGAGGCGCGCGACCTCCGTTTCCACGACGGCCATCGCGTCGCGCAGGATCACCGCGGTCGCCGTGTCGAGCACGTCGGAGCTGGTGAGACCGAAGTGGAGCCAGCGACCTTCCGGCCCGAGACGCTCGGTCACCGAACGCAGGAAGGCGATCACGTCGTGCTGCGACTCACGCTCGATCTCATGCGCCCGGGCGGGGTCGACGCCCCCGTCTGCGGTCGCGGCGCGGATCCGCTGCCAGTCGTCGTCGGGGATCACGCCGGCGGCATTGAGGGCCTCGACAACAAGCATCTCTACCCGCAGCCACACCTCGAGCTTGCGCCGTTCGCTGAACAGCTCGCGCAGCTCCGGCAGGGCGTAGCGATCGATCACCGGTCGGCGGCCCGCGGGTCGACGCCCAACTCTGCGCCGCCGGCCTGCTCGGCTCGGAATGCTTCCACCGCGGCCGCGAGCCTCGGGTCGGAGAGCGCCAGGATGCGCGCTGCCAGGTGCGCTGCGTTCTTCGCTCCTGCCGAGCCGATCGCAACGGCCGCAACCGGGACTCCCGGGGGCATCTGGACTACGCTGTACAGGGCATCGGCGCCACCGAGTGCGCCGCCGTCCAGCGGCACGCCGATCACCGGTCGTGCGGTCTGGGAAGCCAGAACGCCCGGCAAATGGGCCGCCAGGCCGGCCGCGCCGATGAAGAGCAGCACTCCGCGGGCCTCCGCGTCACGCACATAGTGTCCGAGCGCGTCGGGCTGGCGGTGCGCGCTGATGACACTCGCCTCCCAGCCGATTCCGTACCGGTCGAGCACGTCAAAGCAGCCGCGCAGAACCGGCAGGTCGGAACGGGAGCCGCACACCACGGCGACGACGGGAGAGGAGGTCATCGGTCCGCTAAGGATAGCCCGATGGGCGCCTGCTTCATCCGCCAAGCTCCCGTTCCGCGATGTCTGTGCGATGCTGGCTGCCCGCAAGCTGCACACCCGCCACTCCGGCGTACGCTCGCTGCCACGCTTCCGCGAGGTCGCCCCCCAGGCCGACCATCGTCACCACCCTTCCGGCGCTCGATGCGTACCCGCCCGGCGTCGCCCGTGTCGCGGCGTGGAAGCACAGGACCGGGCCGGCGTCGGCCGGGCCGGATGGCTCGGCCCCGAGCAGCTGCCGGTCGGTGACGGGCGCCTCCGGGTAGCCCTCCGAGGCGACCACCACGCCCACCGCCGCGCCGGCGCGCACCGACACCGATCCTTCCATCCGGCCTCGATCGCCGGTCGCCGCGCCCAGCAGCGCGCTGCCGAGCTCGCCGTCGAGCATCGGCAGCAGGACCTGTGCCTCGGGGTCGCCGAATCGCGCGTTGAACTCCAATACCCGCGGTCCGTCATCGGTCAGCATCAGGCCCGCGTAGAGGACCCCGCGATACGGGGCGCCGTCGCGGGCCATCCGCCAGGCGATAGGCTCGAACACTTCGGCCACGGTGCGCTCAACCTCGGAAGGACCGAACCACGGAACCGGCGTGTAGGCGCCCATCCCGCCGGTATTCGGGCCTGTGTCCCCGTCGCCCAGCCGCTTATAGTCGCACGCGGCGCCGAGCGGCAGCACTGCAGCATCGCTCACCAGCGCGAAGACCGATACCTCGCGGCCCTCGAGGCGCTCCTCCAGGAGAACGCGCGCGCGCGGCGCCGCGCCCGCGAGAAGGGTGCGGACCGCGTCCTCGGCCTCCTCGAGCGTCTCCGGCACCACCACCCCCTTGCCGGCCGCCAGCCAGTCGGCCTTGACCACGGGCGGCCGGGCCTGCGCGCGCATCCACGCCACGGCAGCCTCGGGCTCATCGAAGGTCGCCGCCGCCGCGGTCGGCACCCCGGCCCGGCGCAACTGCTCCTTGGCATACACCTTGCTCGATTCCAGGCGAGCCGCGGCGCGGGTTGGCCCGAATGCCGGGATCCCGGCCGTCGCCAGCGCGTCGGCAACGCCCGCCGCAAGCGGCGCCTCGGGGCCGATCACCACCAGGTCGTACCGCTCCCGCCCGGCGTGCCGAGCGACTGCGGCCGGATTGAGAATGTCAAGGTCGGCGATCGCCTCGGCGACGGCAACCGTTCCGCCGTTCCCTGGCGCGATGCGCACGCGGCGCACCCCCTCATCGCGGGCGAGACGCCAGGCGAGTGCGTGCTCGCGGGCCCCGGAACCCAGGACCAGGATCTCCACCGCGCGGACTATCCTCCCGGAGAGGCGCTCGGGGACGGCAGCGGCGTACCGGTCAGCTCCCCGAGCCGATCGATCACCCGCGCCAGTTCATCGATTCGCGCCTGGTAGGTGCCGAGGTTGCCCGCCAGCAGCGCAGCCTGCGCCTGGTCATACAGCTCGGACGCGCGGGCGACGAGCGCGGCGATGTCACCTGGCAGCTCACCCCCGTTACCCGGGTCGATCGGCGGGATCACCGATTCTCCGAGCAGCTGGCGGATCCCTTCCTCGACCGTCTCGGCGAAGGCGAGCTTGTTCTGGCTGGCCAGGATCACCCGCTTGAACTCGGGGAACGAGGACTCGGTGGAGCGCAGGAAGATCGGTTCGACGTAGAGGATCGAGTCGCCCATCGGCAGCACCAGCAGGTCGCCGCGGACCACGCTCGAGCCCGCGCGCGACCAGAGGGTGAACTGCGCGCTGATGGTCGAGTCCTGGTTGATGCGCGCCTGGATCTGGGCCGGACCGAGCGTGGTCGAGTCACTCGGGAAGCGGAAGCTGATCCGCTCGCCGTAGTGCCCCGGGTCCATCCGCGCCGCCACCCAGCTGATCATGTTCGGTCGGGACGCGGCGACCAGCGGTTGGATCAGGACGAACTCGGCATCCTCCTCCCCGGGGAGCTTCATGATCACGTAGTACGGCTCGACGATCCGCCCGGCATCGTCGACCTCGGTCTGCTGCGACGGGAACGACCAGCGGTCCTCCTGGTTGTAGAAGGTGCCGGCGCCCTGCTCGTCGGCCGACACGTGGTAGAGCAGGTACGCCTCGTTCTGCGCGGTGAACAGGTCTTCGGGGTAGCGCAGGTGGGCGCGGAGCGCCTCCGGCATCGCGTCGAGCGGTTCGAGCAGACCGGGGAAGATGGCCGCGTAGGCGTTCACGATCGGGTCGCTCGGGTCGGCGATGAAGAAGCGCACCGAGCCGTCGTAGGCGTCGATCACGACCTTCACGCTGTTACGGACGTAGTTGGCGCCCGGGAAGATGTCGGTCAGCGGCTGGGCATTCGGGTATCGGTCACTGACGGTGTAGGCGTCCCACATCCAATACACCCGCTCGTCGGTCGTGACGAGATACGGATCGCGGTCGTACGCCAGGAACGGGGCGATCTCGCCGACCCGCTCGCCGATCTGGCGGTGGAAGAGGATCTGCGAGCTGTCGGTCAGCTGGTTGCTGATCATCAGGTTGAGATCGCCAAAGCGCAGCGCGAAGAGGAGGCGGCTGAACGGGTTGCCGACGCTCACCCCGGTGCTGCCGTTCCAGGTGGTCGTCTCGCCGCCCTCGTCGCCGAGCGGGTAGTCGAACTCATCGGTACGGGTGGAGACCACCACGTACGAGGACGCCGACTCGCCGAAGTAGAGGCGCGGTTCCCCCACTGGCAGCTCCGGTTCACGGTTGATGCCGCTCACCAGGTAGTCGGGCTGCCCCTCGGGCGTCACGCCGTTGACCGGTACAGCGGTGATCCCGTAGCCGTGCGTGAATACAAGTCGCTCGTTGGTCCAGGTTTGCGCGTTCTGCGGCAGCACGCCGATCTCCCGGGCACTCAGCATGATCTGCCGCTGCTCGCCATCGACCGCATAGCGGTCGATGTCCACGTCGAGGAACTGGTAGTACTGGCGCAGGATCTGCTGCTGGCCCATGGTGACCAGCAGCGGGCGGTAGTCCCACAGGCGCATGTTGTCGAGCGTCGCCTGGTTCTCGTTGACCAGCGCCCGCGAGAGGGACTGCTCGCCGGTGAACGGCCGAACGTCGATCGCGTCGAGGCCATAGGCCGCCCGGGTCGAGTCGATATGTCGCGCGATGTACTGACGCTCGAGGGCGAGCTCGTTCGGCTCGACGCTGAAGCGCTGCACGATGCCGGGGTAGACGCCGCCGACCAGCACCGAGATGCCGATCCAGGCGCCGGCCGCAAGCGTGATGGCCCACAGCGTCTTGAACCAGATGTTGGCCAGCAGCAGCGCCGCCGCCGCCAGCGCCGCGAAGGTCAGGATCACGAAGGCGGGCAGCTGGGCGTGCATATCGGTGTAGCTGGCAGCCTGCATCGTGCCGCCGATGCCGCGAGTCGAGAACGGCAGCTCGGCGATGTCGAGCTGGTAGCCGGCCGCGATCACCAGCAGCAGCAGCGCGCCCAGCGTCGAAAGGTGCGCGCGTACCGGTGCGGTCAGGCGCAGCTCCCAGCGCAGCGCGCCGGCGGCATACGTCCCGAGGCTGAGCAGCAGGATCACCACCAGCGAGGTGACGCCCCAACCCTGAACGAAGCGCCAGAAGGGCAGGTCGAAGATGAAGAAGCCGATGTCGCGGTTGAGGTTCGGATCCACCGTTCCGAACTCGCCGCCGTTGACGAAGAGCAGGGTCGTCTGCCAGTTCGAGGCCCACGCGGCCCCCGAGACGAGGGCAAGCAGCACCGCCGCCACGGCGATCCCGATGGTGATGGCCCGACTCGCGTCGGGCAGCTCCAGGACGCTCAGCCGCCGCACCGGAACCTGCGGGGCGATCCGTCGGGCGAGCCAGACGCTCAGGAGCGCCGGCAGCACGAAGGCGACCGTCCCGAGCGCGAACAGGATCGCCTGCGCCCAGATCCGGGTGGTCAAGACGTTGGTCCGGCCAAGCGCCGAGTACCACATCAGGTCGGTGATCAGCTCGACCAGTCCGCCGAGCACGCCGAACAGGATGAACGCGGCCAGCCCGATCCCGATCAGCAGGCCCCAGCGCGGCTGCGGCGAGCGCCCGTCGGGCCTGAGGACCCGTGGCCGGCCCGGGCGCACTGGTGGCTCGTCTCCGTCCCCCGAACCACCGTCCGGCGCCCCGTTGCCGCTCCCGTTGGTCGGCCGCGGGCCACCGAACGGGCGACCTTCGCGGCGTGCGTCCTGCTCCGCCTGGCGACGCTGGAGATCCTCGAGGAGCTTGTCGAACCAACTTGACATGACACCCATCCTAGCGGGGATCAGGCGAATCGGCCGACACTGGCTCCGCGGCGCCTCACTCCCACTCGATGGTGGCGGGGGGTTTGCTGCTGATGTCGTACACGACGCGATTGACGCCGGGCACCTCGTTGACGATGCGGCTGCTGATCTTCGCCAGCAGCTCGTACGGCAGCCGCGCCCAGTCGGCGGTCATTCCATCGTCACTTGTCACCGCACGCACCGCGACCACGTTGGCGTAGGTCCGGCCGTCGCCCATGACGCCCACCGACCGCACCGGGGTCAGGATCGCGAATGACTGCCACAGGGACCGATACAGCCCCGCTGACTTGATCTCGTCGATCACGATCCAGTCCGCCTCGCGCAGGGTGTCGAGCCGCTCGGCCGTCACCGCGCCGATGATCCGGATGGCGAGCCCTGGCCCCGGAAACGGCTGGCGCAGGACGATCGCGTCGGGCAGGCCGAGCTCGGTGCCGACCCGGCGCACCTCGTCCTTGAACAGGTAGCGCAACGGCTCGATCAGGCTGAAGCGCAGGTCTGCCGGCAGCCCACCCACGTTGTGGTGGGTCTTGATCTTGGCCGCGGCCTTCGTCTCCGACGTCTTCGACTCGATGACGTCGGGGTACAGCGTGCCCTGCGTCAGGAAATCGATCTGGCCGAGGCCGGCGGCCTCTTCCTCGAAGACCCGGATGAATTCGTCCCCGATGATGCGACGCTTCTCCTCCGGGTCCTCGACGCCCGCCAGGCGGGCGAGGAATCGGTCCCGTGCATCCACCATCACCAGGCGCATGCCCAGAGTCTCGGCGAAGGTGGCGCGCAGCAGCTCCGACTCGCGCTTGCGCATCAGCCCGTGGTCGACATAAATGCAGGTCAGCTGGTCGCCGATCGCCCGATGCACCAGGCGCGCCGCCACGGCCGAATCGACGCCGCCCGACAGTGCGCAGATGACCTTCCCATCCCCGACCCGCGTTCGGATGGCGGCGATCGCGGTCTCCACGAAATTGGCCGGCGTCCAGGTGGGGCTGACCCCGGACATCTCGACGAGGAAGTTGCGCAGCAGGTCACGACCGCCGGGGGTGTGGACGACTTCGGGATGGAACTGGATGCCGTACAGGTTGCGCGATGGATCGGCGAGGCCCGCATAGGCCGTCGATTCGCTCTGCGCGGTGGCTGTGAAGCCGGCAGGCGCGCGGAGAATCGCATCGCCGTGGCTCATCCAGACCGGCTGGTGCCGATCCATCCCGCGGAAGAGGCCCTCGGTGGAGGTGATCTCGATCGAGGCCGGACCGTACTCGCGCTTGGCGCTCGCCACCACCTCCCCGCCGAGCTGGTGGGCCATCAGCTGAAGCCCATAGCAGATCCCCAGCACCGGGATGCCTCCCGCCCAGATGGCCGGGTCGGCCAGCGGGGCACCTTCGTCATAGACCGATGCCGGCCCCCCCGACAGGATGATCGCCTTTGGCCGACGCCGCTGAATCTCCGCCCACGGTGTGTCGTGGGGGAGGAGCTCCGAGTAGATGTTCAGCTCGCGCACGCGCCGCGCGATCAGCTGCGCGAACTGGCTGCCGAAGTCGAGGATGATGACCGTATCGGGCTCAACGGGGGCTGCGTCCGCGCGGTCGGGCGGTGGGGCATGGAGCGCCTGCTCGAGGTAGGCCTCGACCTCGGCATCGTCGGGGGCAAGAACGCGGTGACCGGCGTTGGCCGGCTCGCCGTGGACCGTGCGTCCGCGAGTCATTCCCGGCGCGTCTCGTGATACTCGGCATCGGCGACTGGCGGTCCGTCCCACAGCGTGCCGCCCTCGCCCGTTACCGAGACATGCGTCATCGACGAGTCGGGATCGGCGCCATGCCAGTGTCGAACGCCGGACGGGAGGTAGATCGCGTCACCGGCTGCGAAGGAACTAACCGCGCCATCCTCGACCTGGGTCCTTCCCCGACCATCGGTCACGATCAGAGCCTGCCCATCGGGATGGGAGTGCCAATGGGTCCTGGCACCCGGTCCAAAGGTGACGCGATGCGAGTTCATCTCGCCCGGCCCGTCGGCGGTGAAGATGGTCGACATCCAGACCGGTCCGCTGAAATGCTCCTCGCCGGCCGGCGCGGGCGCCTCGTGCGCGGCACGGTGGGTCTTCAATCCGTCTATTCCTTGCCGGAGAGCTGCCAGGACTTGCCCTCGGTGGCGATCGACGGGGCGATCACCATCTCGACCGCATGCATCTCGGCGATCGTCCGCGCGCCGAGCGCGGCCATCGACTGACGCAGCGCACCGACCAGGTTCTGGGTGCCGTGGCTGGTATGCGCGGGGCCGAACAGGATCTGTTCCAGCGGCAGGCGTTCACCGATCCTGATGCGCGTGCCGCGTGGCAGCGTCGGCGACGGCGCCGCCATCCCCCAGTTGAAGCCGCGCCCCGGCGCCTCCGTCGCGGCGGCGAACGGGGACCCGAGCATCACCGCATCGGCCCCGCTGGCGATCGCCTTGGCGATGTCGCCCCCGGTCTTCATGCCGCCGTCGGTGATGACCGGCACGTACCGGCCAGTGTCTCGTGCGAACCGGTCGCGGGCCGCTGCCACGTCCAGGGTTGCGCTTACCTGCGGTACGCCGATCCCCAGCACCTCTCGCGTGGTGCACGCTGCACCCGGGCCGACCCCCACCAGCACGGCCGCGGCCCCCTGCTCCATCAGCTGGTAGGCGGCCTCGCCGCTCACCGTGTTGCCGACCAGGACCGGCATCTGGAGCGCCCCGGTCAGATCGGCGAGCGAGAGGACACGGCCGGAGGTTGAGATGTGGCGGGCGCTGGAGACCTGCGACTGGACCAGCAGGAGGTCGGCGCCGGCTTCAGCTGCAATCTCCGCGTGCTCCCAGGCCGATGCGGGCGTGGTGGATACGGCGGCGATCCCGCCCTGCGCCTTGACCCGTGCGATCAGCGAGCGGATCAGGTCGGCGCGCACGGGGGCCGCATACGCTTCGGCCAGGACCGATGCCGCCTCCGCACCCGACGTGGCAGCGGCAACGCGCTCGATGATCGGCGAGGCGTCCTCGTAGCGGGTGTAGAGCCCCTCGAGATTGATGAAGGCCAGACCGCCGTGGCGGCTCATGCGGACCGCGAAGTCCGGGTCCGCGACGGCGTCCATGGCCGCCGCGATGAACGGGATCTCCAGGCGGTGCCCCGCGATCTCGGTGGCCAGCTCCACCTCGGCGGGGTCGACGGTCACCGCGCCGGGAACCAGCGCCACCTCCTCGAATCCGTAGGCGCGACGCAGTCGCGTCGAAACGGCGTCGGGGAGCAGGGTGGATGGGTCGATCAACGAGCGCCTCCGCTGACTGTCCGCGAAGTATACGGACTCTGGGCGCCCGACCCACGCGGGCTGCGGCCGCGCGACCGACAAACTACGGCGTACGCCACTCCACGGCGTCGAGGAATGCTCGCAGCGTGTCGAGCGTGACCGCCGACGCGTCACGTGAGCAGACCACGATCGTATCGAGCCGTTGAGGCGTGACCGCGACAAGGTAGGCAGAGGCATCGGTCTGGCCGATCTGCCCGCAGCCGTCGGCGGGCGGAACAGCGGTCGCGGCACGGCCGCCGATCTGCGTGAGATCCCCGTCCGGGAGGGAGCAGGCCGGGCCGGCACAACTGGTGGTGTGCCACCACAGCAGTACGCCGCCGGTCTCTAATTCGTCGATCGGCAGGCGGCAGCTCTGTGCGTAGGCGCCCGCCGTGCAGTCGTCGCGCAGCAACTGGGTGGCCAGGTAGAGGAGGCGCCGCGAGCCGCCCGAGGCCGCGGCCGTCGAGGCGAGCAATCCCCACCCGGCCGGAACATCGAACCGCATGCCGTCGCGGTCCCACCGCTCAAGTCCGCCACGGGAGCCCGTGGGTGTGGCACACGCCGCGAGCACGATCGCCAGGCCGCCGACCAGGGCCGCGGCTCGTTGCATGCCCGGACGCTTCACAACGCGAGGGCGGTCGCCCCGCTCGTTACGCGCGGCTTCCGCACGATCATCTGGTCGCGCTCCGGGCCAACGCTCACCAGCGAGATGCGTGTGCCCGCCAGCTCCTCCAGCCGATCGACATAGGCGCGCGCCGCCGGCGGCAGGTCGTCCCAGGCGCGGCAGCCCGTCGTATCGGTCTGCCAGCCGGGATGCCCTTCATAGATCGGCTCGAGCCGTTCGTAGACCGATGTCGACGCCGGCACGGTTCGCCATTCGGCCCCGGTCGCCGGGTCCCGGTAGGCGACGCAGACCTGTAGCCGCTCGAAGCCGTCGAGCACGTCGAGCTTGGTGAGCGCGATGCTCGAGTAGCCGGCCAGCCGGACGCTGAAGCTGACGGCGACGGCGTCGTACCAGCCGCAGCGCCGCGGACGGCCGGTGGAGGTTCCGTACTCTGCGCCCCGCTCTCGCAGCAGCTCGCCGTCGGGGTCGAGCAGCTCGGTCGGCAACGGGCCGGCGCCGACCGCGGTGGTGTAGGCCTTGGCCACGCCCAGGACCTGGTCGATCGCCACCGCCGGCAGCCCGGCGCCGATCGACGCGCCGCCGGGGATCGGGTTCGAGCTGGTCACGTACGGGTAGATCCCCCAGTCGATGTCGCGCATCGTGCCGAGCTGCCCCTCCAGCAGGATCCGCTGTCCGGCGAGCAGCGCCGAGTCGACCATCGCGTGCCCGTCCACGACGTGGTCCGCCAGTCGCTCTCCGGCCGCGAGGTAGTCAGCCGCGATCCGCTCCTCGTCGGTGGCCTCGTCGATCGCCTCGCGCATCTCGTCCGCCTCGCCGCCGGCGGCGAAGTAGCCCGACACGATTCGCTTCACCCGACGCAGGGCGACCGACAGCCGCTCACTGAACAGATCGGGCTCCATCAGGTCGATCACCCGGATCCCGCGGCGTGCGACCTTGTCCACGTAGGCGGGCCCGATACCCCTGCTCGTCGTGCCGAGTTTCGCCGAGCCGCGCTCGCGCTCCTCCAGCTGGTCGAGCAGGATGTGGTAGGGCATCACCAGGTGCGCGCGATCGCTGATGAACAGATTGGCGCAGTCGAATCCTGCCGTTGCCAGCCCATCGAGTTCGCGGACCAGCGCCGGTGGGTGAATCACCACCCCGTTGCCAAGAAGATTGCGCGTCTCCGGATAGAAGATCCCCGACGGGATCAGATGCAGCTTGAAGTGGCCATGTCGGTTGACCACGGTGTGCCCTGCGTTGTTGCCGCCCCCGTAGCGGACCACCAGGTCGGCGTCGGTCGCCAGGTAGTCAACGACCCGCCCCTTCCCCTCGTCGCCCCATTGGGCGCCGACCACGGCGATCACGGACATGGATGCGAGGACCTCGGGTGCGGGGTGGGCCGGGCAATCCTAGCGCTCGGGAACGCCCGAAGCGCCGCCCCGGGGCGGCGCTTCATCGGTCGCTGCACCCAAGGGTCAGGTGCGGATCTCGCGCACCTTGTCGAAGCAGCTGCTGCAGTAGACCGGGCGGTCGTTGCGCGGCAGGAACGGCACCAGTGCCTGGCCACCGCACTCGGCGCACACCGCGGCGTGCATCTCACGCTGGCCGGAGCCACCGCCGGAGCTGATCCCGAGGGCCCGGTTCTGCTTCGCCACCGAGCGACAGCTCTGGCAGCGCTGCGGCTCATTGACCAGACCCTTCTCCGCGTAGAACTGCTGTTCGCCGCTGGAGAACACGAAGTCCATGCCGCAGTCGCGACAACTGATCGTCTTGTCCGCGTACACCCTTCCCTGACCTCCTCCATGGCGCGTCCGGTCCCGGAATGGACGGCGCTGTCCACTCGGGCCTGGGCTGATCGCGGCTATCGGGATCGGTCTGACTCGGGCGGAGCCGTGAACCGGACGTTCAGCGCCCGACTATACACACGGGCCCACGGTGTGCCTAGAGTCCAAAACTCGTCGAATGTTGGCCGATCTGCGCGCTAGTAGGCGACCGCCTCCGTCTCGCGAGCGGCCACGGTGTAGAAGCGGGTGTTCGCCTTGCGGAACTGGAGCGGCACCTCGCCGATCGGCCCGTTGCGGTGCTTGGCGATCTTGGCCTTGATCAGCTCCGTCTCCGAATCGGCTGTCGTCTCACCGTCGCGGTATAGGAAGATGACGACGTCGGCGTCCTGCTCGATCGATCCCGATTCGCGCAGGTCCGAGAGGCGCGGCTCGGCACTGCCGCGCTGCTCCACCCCGCGGGACAGCTGCGACAGCGCGATCACCGGCACCTTCAACTCGCGGGCGAGCTGCTTGAGTCCCCGACTGATCTCGCTCACCTCCTGGACCCGGTTCGACTCCTTCTGGGAGAGGCTGCCCTGCATCAACTGCAGGTAGTCCACGATCAGCAGGTCGAGGCCGTGCTGCTCCGCCTCGAGTCGCCGGGCCTTGGTTCGGAGCTCGAGCACGGTGAGCACCGGGGAGTCGTCGATCCACATCGGCGCGCCGTGCATGTCGTTCATCACCTGGGCGATCTTGCTCCAGTCGGTCTCGTCAACGAACCCACTCTGGAGGGGCCGTGGATTGATTCCTGACTCCGCCGACAGGAGGCGCAGGGCGAGCTGTTCCCGGCTCATCTCCAACGAGAAGATGCCGACCTTCTTGCGCTCCCGGATCGCGGCGTGCTGCGCGATATTCAACGCCAGGCTGGTCTTGCCGACGCTGGGGCGCGCGGCCAGGATGATCAGGTCTGACGGTTGGAAGCCGCCGAGCAGCGCATCGAGCTGCGACAGCCCGCTCGGTACGCCGAGAATCTGGCCACGGTGCTCGTGCAGGTACTCGAGCCGGTCGTACGCCAGGCCGAGCAGGGTGGCCAGCGATTCGAAGCCGCCAACCGTGCGGCGCTGGCTGATCTCGAAGAGGATCCCCTCCGCGCGGTCGATCGCGGCCTCCGCGTCGTTGGCCTCCTCGTAGCCGACCGCGGCGATCTTGCCAGCCGCGCCGATCAGGTTGCGGAGCACGGCCTTACGCTCGACGATCCGCCCGTAGTGCTCGACGTGGACAGCGGTCGGGACCATGTTCATGACGCTGGCCAGGTAAGCCGGGCCGCCGATCGGTTCCAGTCGTTCGCGGCGTGCCAGCTCGTCACCGAGCGTCACCAGGTCGATCGGCTCGCGCTGACCATGCAGCGCCAGCATCGCCTCGTAGATGTCGGAATGCGGCTGACGGTAGAAGTCGGCCGGACGCAGGAACTCGGCCACCTTGAGGATGGCTTCGGGGTCGATCAGGATCGAGCCGAGCACACTCTGCTCGGCCTCGACCGCCTGGGGGGCCAGCTTGTCGATGCTCATCGGTCACCGGTGACCGTATGGCCCCGCCCGCGGCGGCGCAACGGAGTTATCCAGACGATTCGGTCCCCCGGCGACCGATGCTGGGGATAAGCCACCGCGAAGTGTGGATGAGCCTGTGGACGAGGCATGGCGGGCCCATCAGAACCGCAGGTCGCGACACGTTGCCTGTCCCGGACCTGCCCGACCTCCCGGGTCAGGCGGCGGGCACCACCGTGACGGTGATCTGCACGTCGACACCGGGCGACAGGTGCACGTCGGCCTTGTGCTCGCCGAGGGTCTTGATCGGCTGGCGGACATGGATGTCGTGGCGATCGATCTCGATCCCCTCGCGGGCGATCAGCTCGGCAATCTCGCGATTGGTGACTGACCCGAAGAGACGGTTCCTCTCGCCGGACTTGACCGCGATCTCAAGCTGCATCTCGCGCAGGCGCTCGGCCATCGCCTCGGCCTCGGCGCGCAGCCCGCGCTCTCGCTCCTCCCGCTCGTCGCGATGCCGCTCCCAGTTCTTCAGCGCTCCGGCATCGGCAATGGCGGCCGCGCCGGTCGGGAAGAGAAAGTTGCGCGCATAGCCGGCCTTCACCTCGCGGACGTCGCCGGCGTGGCCCAGCCCCTTCACATCGTGCTTGAGGATCACCTTCATGGCTGCATGGTTCCTTTCAGTTCAGGTCGGCGCCGGTCAGCACGCGAGCGCCGGGCCGGCCAGTCTCTCGGTCTTGGTCCGCTCCTGCGGGCTCCCCGGCATGCGCCCCTCGAACCCGGCGCTCTCGCCAGTGGCCGAGCAGGTTCTTCACGGCAGCCGGATCGCGAAGGCCACCATACCGCTCCAGGAGCTCGGGAAGTCGGTCGCGGATCTCGTCGTATCGGTGCCCCAGGAGCGAGCGCAGCCGTGCCAGGTCGCGGTCCAGGTCGGCGGTCCCGTTGCGGGCCCGTGCCATGTGCTCGGCCCGCACCTCGGCGGGAGCGTTGGCGATGAACAGGTCGAGGACGAGCATCATCACCGTCAGGTCGTCAGCCTGGCCGAGAATCGGGATCACGTCGGGGATCAGGTCGATCGGGACGGCGAGATACAGCAGCGCGGCACCGAGCAGCCCTTTCAACGGCAGCGGCGTGCGTGGATCTCGGAGCATCCCCCAGATGACACGGGCATACGTGGGCAGCTTCCAGATCAGGCGCGCCAAGCGCGCGTGGCGCCATCGGCCGGACGAGTTCACCTGGGCCTCCGCTGTTCTGGTCCCCGCGGCGGGGGGTCGAGTGGGCGGCGATGATACCAGAGCGAGCCCGCATCATCGGTTGACATTAGAACACCTGTTCGGCTATGGTGGGCGCCGAAGACCGTGCGCAGCCCACGCCGCACCAGGAGTGAACCTTGACCAGTCATGACGCCGCCCGCCGGATGCGAATCCTCGAAAGCATCGCCCGTGCGGTTGCCGAGCGGGGCTACCCACCCAGCGTCCGCGAGATCGGCGAGGTGGTGGGCCTCGCGTCACCATCGGCCGTCCATCATCACCTGACTGCGCTCGAGCGTGACGGACTGATCGAGCGGGGCTCCCGGTCGTCGCGCGCACTGCGGCTGACCGCTCGGGGCGAGGCCGAGTTGAGCGGCGGACGCCCCCGAGCAGTGCCACGGGAGGCCGCCGAACGCGGCCGGGTCACACCCTTCCGCATGCCGGTCGAGCGTGATCTGCTGGCGCTGCCAGTGATCGGCGAGATCGCCGCCGGACGACCGATCGAGGCGTACGCCGAGGGGACGGAAACGCTGGAGGTCCCGCGCTCGCTCCAGGCTCGCGACGACTCCTACGTCCTCCGCGTCCGCGGCAAGAGCATGATCGATGCGCTGATCGACGACGGCGACTACGTGGTCGTGCAGCCGCAGGCGACCGCCCGCGACGGCGACATCGTGGTTGCCCTGCTCGAGGATAACGGCGTGACCCTCAAGCGCTTCTACCGCGAGAAGGACCGCATCCGCCTGCAGCCGGCGAACTCGGAGATGGAGCCGATCTACGCGTCGGAGGTCCAGGTGCAGGGCAAGGTCGTCGGCGTCATTCGCAAGCTCGGCTGATCCGCCGGCTACAGACCGATGGCGGCCTCAGCGGCCGCAGTACGCTGGTGACACCCGTGCGCACCATCCTCCACGCCGACCTCGACGCCTTCTACGCCAGCGTCGAGGAGCTCGACCAGCCGTCGCTGCGCGGTAGGCCCGTGATCGTCGGTGGCGACCCCGGCGGGCGCGGCGTGGTGAGTGCCGCCTCGTACGCGGCACGGAAATTCGGGGTGCACTCGGCGATGCCGCTGCGCACGGCGGCGCGGCTCTGCCCTGACGGCGTCTTCCTGCCCGGTCGCCCGGACCGATATCGAGACCTGTCCGGGCAGGTGATGGCGATATTCGCCGCCTTCACGCCGCTCGTCGAACCGCTGAGCCTCGACGAGGCGTTCCTCGATGTGACCTCCAGCAGAGAAGCGTTCGGGAACGGGGAGACGATTGCGCGCACGATAAAGAGGCGCGTGGTCGACGAGGTCGGGCTGGTGGTCAGCGTCGGTGTGGCGACGAACAAGCTGTGTGCCAAGGTCGCCTCGGACCTGCGCAAGCCCGACGCGCTGGTGGTGGTCTCGCCCGGCAGAGAGGCAGCTTTCCTCGCACCGTTGCCGGTGAGCCGGCTGTGGGGGGTCGGACCGCAGGCGCGGCAGGCACTCGCGGAGTACGGAGTAGCCACCATCGGGCAGCTCGCCGCGCTTCCCGAAGGGACGCTGCGCCGGCGCTTCGGCAGCCACGGCGCGGATCTGGCAGAACGCGCTCGCGGGTTGGATCCCTCGCCGGTGGTGCCCGGCCAGGGGGCCAAGAGCATCGGTCACGAACTGACCTTCGACCGCGATGTCACCGACCTGGCGCGCCTTGAGGCGACGCTGCTCGACCTGGCCGAATCGGTCGCCAGCCGGCTCCGTCACCACGACCTGGCCGCGGGGGCGGTGCAGCTGAAGCTGCGATACGAGGGGTTCGAGACGATCACTCGACAGATGCCGCTGCCGAGCCAGACGCGCGAGTCCGGCCCGATCCACGCCGCCGGCGTGAGCCTGCTGCGGAAGGTGCTCTCCGCCGAGCGCGCCGTCCGCCTGATCGGCCTGACCGCCATCAACCTGGCCGATGCACAGCAGCTGACACTCTTTGACGATGCCGACCGCAGGGATCGACTCACCCGAAGCATCGACGCCGTGCGAGAACGGTTCGGGGAGCGCGCCATCACTCGGGCAAGACTGATCGGCCATACCGATCGACGCCGATTCGACTTCGGCGAGCGCCCCGAAGCGCCGCCTGACGACGAGTGAAAAACATGCGAGCCGGGGCCGATGCAGGGTATTGACATCTAGAACAGATGTTCGTATCATCGGGCTCCACTCGAACACCTGTTCAGTGCCGAGGGCAGGTAGCAGCGCAAGGAGCAATCGACACCATGGCACTGACCCCCATCACCCCAACCCCAGCGCAGGTGCGCTGGGATCGCAAGCGCGCCCGGCCAGCCGCCGTTCGTGTCGCGGGTCGCGAGCTGACGGTCACCGCGGTCGACGCCGTACGCGACGAGACCGCCGCCTATCCCGCCGAGCGCGGCCCGCGGATTACCTTCCTGGTCGAAAGCAGCGGCGGGCAGGCGACCCTCGTCTACGACCCGCGCGGACGGCGCTGGTTCGTCGAGGCGCTCGACCTGGCGGCCTAGCTCGCCGGCTCGTACTCCACGACCCAGATCGGGCCGTCGCCGCATTCGACCCGGCGTGCGTCGCCACTCGGATCGGTGAGCGACGTGCGCTGCACCCTAACCGGATGTCCGTCGAGCTCGGCGATCGGGCCAGCCACTTTCGAGAGGCCGAAGGTGAATGCCCATGCACGCACCTGGTCGTGGATGCGCCGAGCCGGCTGCGACCAGTCGATCGAGGCGTAGTCCTCGCCGAAGTGCCCGGCCCAGGTCACCCCCTCGGCCGGTTGCGGGTCGCCGGGGTCGTCTGCGGCGATTCGGGCCAGCACGCCCGGCAGCAGGCCGATCGCGGCTGTGCCGATGCGCGGCCCGACCTGCTCAATCGCGTAGTCGTCGTCGTGCATCGGCACGGTCGTCTGAGCCAGGATCGCTCCGGTGTCGAGCTCGGCGTCCATGCGATGCCAGGTCACGCCGAACTGCCCGTCACCGTCGCGGAACGCCCAGGAGAGGGGGATCGGGCCGCGGTGGCGTGGCAGCAGCGCCGGATGACAGTTCACCGATCCGAGCGAGGGGACCTGCAGGGCGGCGAGTGGAATGCGCCACGGGAAGCCCCAGCACAACGCCAGGTCGGGCCGGCAGGCGCGCAGCATCGGTTCGACCGACCACTTGTCGCGCGCGATCATCACGTCCAGCCCGCTCGGGGCGGTCTCGTCGTTGATCGGCGGACGGCCCGCCGCCGAAGGCTGGCCACGGCGGGCGCTCAGGATGGCGACCGGCTCGTGACCAAGCTCGCGCAGGACGGGCACCATCGCGTCGGCCACCGGCGGAACGGTGGTGATCAGGACGATCCGCCAGGCAGCCTCGCTCATGCAGTTCGAAGTCTAGCCCGTACAATCGACCGGGAGGCCTCCCGCCGGGCCGGCGCGGGGCGCTTCGCGAACCGCACGAGGCCCGAGCCGATGGGCGACCCAATCCGACTCACCGATCTTCCCCTGCGCGATCTCGCCGACCGACTGGCCAGCCGCGACCCCGTGCCCGGCGGCGGCAGCGCGGCGGCGATCGCCGGTGCCATGGGCGCGGCGCTTGTCTCGATGGTCGTCGAACTGACGGTCGGGCGCCCCGAGTACGCTGAGCACGAAGCCGCGCTCCGCGAGATCGGGGCCGGCGCCGTGGAGCGGCGGGCCGTTCTGCTCGACCTTGCCGAGGCCGATGCCGCCGCCTACGGATCGGTCGTCACCGCCCGGCGCATGCCGAAACAGACCGATCCAGAACGCGAGGCGCGCTCCGCCGCGCTGCGCGACGCCATGTTGCAGGCCGCCGGGGTGCCCCTGCGCACCGCGACCGTCGCCTCCGAGGTACTTGAGCTGGCAGAGCGCATTGCGCCGATCGGCAACAGCAATGCGGTCAGCGATGCCGGAGTCGCCGCGCAGCTCGCGGCGGCCGCCTTGCGCGGGGCGCTGCTGAACGTGCGGATCAACCTGCCGTACCTCCCCGAGGACGAGCCGCTGCGCCTCACTGCCATTGCCGAGATGCGCCGCCTCGAGACGTCCGCCGCGGCGAGCGAGCGGGCGACACTGTCCGCAGTCGACGCTCGGATGGGACTGGTATGAGCGCACGAATCCTCGACGGACGGGCGGTCGCCTCCCGCCTGTGGCGCGACCTCTCCGATCGTGTCGCCGACCTGCGCGAGCGTACCGGGGCGGCCCCACGCCTGGCGATCGTGCGGTTCGACGACCGCGGACCATCGGCGGTCTACGCTGGGAGCCTCGCTCGGGCCGCGCGGAGCGTCGGCGTCGAGCCACACGAGGTCGCTCCGCCATCCGGGGTGTCGCTCACCGACCTGGCCGGGCGGATCGGTGCCCTCAACCGCGACCCAAGCGTGGCGGGGATCGTGATCGCCCAGCCGCTACCTGCCCACCTCGATCCTTCGACGGTCGTCGCCCTGATCGATCCGGCGAAGGACGTGGACGGGGCGACGCCCCTCAATGCGGGGCGCATCGCCCGTGGCGAGCGCACCTTCGTGCCGGCCACCGCCCTCGCGGTGATGGCGATCCTGCGGAACTACGAGGTCCCCATCGCCGGCCGACGGGCGGTGGTGGTGGGCCGCTCTGCGGTGGTCGGCCGGCCGGTCGCCGCCCTGCTGGTCGCGGCCGACGCGACGGTGGTGATCTGTCATCGGCGAACCCGCAACCTGGCGCGCGAGGCGCGGCGCGCCGAGATCCTGGTGGTTGCCGCCGGAAGCCCGCGACTGATCCGCGCCGAGATGGTCAATCGCTCGGCGGTGGTCATCGACTGCGGCATCAACACCACGCCCGACGGGATCGTCGGCGACGTCGATTTCGGGTCGGTGCGCCCGGTGGTGGCCGCCATCACCCCCGTCCCGGGCGGAGTCGGCCCGGTGACCACCATGATGCTGTTGGAGCAGACCGTAGAAGCGGCCGAGCGCCTGGCCGCCGAGTTCGAGCCCGCGCTGGACCGCTACGCGCTGCCCGCCCCGTCAGCGTCGATCAGACCGCCAGCCGCTCGCTGACCCAGGCCCGCGAGGTGGCGGGATCCGGTGCGTCGAGGCAGCGCTTCGCGAGTTCCTGTGCCTCGGCCAGGGTGACCGATGCGAGCGCCCGCTTGACGGCACCGAAGGAGGCCGGACCCATCGACAGCTCGCTGACGCCGAGCCCGGTGAGCACCACCGCACCGACAGGATCACCGCCCATCTCGCCGCAGACCGCGACGGGGACGCCCCGGGGCGCGGCCGCCGCGACGAGGCTGGCAATGCTGCGCAGCACGGCGGGATGCATCGGGTCCTGGCGCTCCGCGAGGGCGGCATTGGTGCGATCGGCCGCGAGCAGGTACTGCGTCAGGTCATTGGTGCCGACGCTGAAGAAGGCGACCTCGTCGGCGAGCTGATCGGCGACCACGATCGCAGATGGCACCTCGACCATGATTCCGAGCTGCGGCGTGACCGCCGCACCAACCGCCGCGACCGCCTCGTCGAGCAGCGCTCGCACGCGACGCACATCCGCGAGGTCGGCGACCATCGGCGCCATGATCAGCGGGCGCGGTACGCCAGCCTCCGCCGCAGCGCGCACGATGGCCCGCAACTGGGTGGAGAGCAGCTCCGGCTCGCGTTCCGCCAGGCGGATGGCGCGCACCCCCAAAAACGGGTTCGGCTCCGGCTCGAGGACAACGAAGGGGAGCGGCTTGTCGCCCCCGATGTCCATCAGGCGAATCACCACCGGGCGCTCGCCGAAGTCGCGCAGGACCTGCGCGTAGGCCGCCGCCTGGGTCTGCTCGTCGGGTGCCCGCCGGCGTCCCATGAATACGAACTCGGTGCGGAACAGGCCCACCCCCTCCGCCCCGGCTCGCAGGGCGACCGACGCGTCGTGCGGGCTGCCGATGTTGGCGCCCAGCATCACGCGGTGGCCGTCAGCGGTGGCCAGCAGTCGGTGGTGGAGTGCCCGTTCGGCATCCAACCGGGCCTCATGCTCGGTCTCCCAGTGCGCGAGGCGCTGGCGGTCCTCGGCCCCCGGTTCGAGCATCACCAGGCCGGCGTTGCCGTCCACCATCAACTCGGCTGCGCCGCTTGCGGCGGCGAGCAGGCCGGCGACCCCGACGACCGCGGGAATTCCCAATGCGCGCGCCAGGATCGCCGCGTGGGCCGTCGGGGACCCACCCTCGAGCGCGAGTCCGGCGAGCAGGGACTGATCCAGCTCTGCGGTCGTCGAGGGCGTCAGATCCCGCGCCACCAGAATTGAGCGCCGGCTCAGCTGGGGCGGTGCCTCGCCGCGCACCGCGCGGGCGATGCGAGCCGCGACGTCGCGCACGTCCGCGGCGCGCGCCGCGAGCAGCTCGTCCGACAACTCCTCGAGCACCGCTGCGGCTTCCTCGCCGGCGGCGAGAATCGCGTCATCGGCGGCCATCCCCGCCGCGATCCGTCGGCCCGCAGCCTCGAGCAGTTCTGGGTCGGCGGCCATCAGCGCCTGCGCCTCCAGGATCTCCGACTCGTCGGGCAACCCCCGATCGCGCAGGCGGGCCGCGAGGAGATCGAGCTGCCGGCAGGACTCCTCGACCGCGGCATCCAACCTGAGGAGCGGGGCCCCGCTGCCGGATGCCGGCTCCAGCAACGCCGGCGGTGCCGAGGCCATTCCCGGGGCGGCCGCGACCCCGCGCAGCGTTCTCACTCGCCTATCACTTCGGCCGTCCCCTCACCGAGTCCCCCGGCGACGAGAGCCAGCAGGGTATCGATCGCCTCGTCCGCGTCCGCGCCGGTCGCCTCGAGACGAATCTCGTCGCCGTGGCCGACACCGAGCCCCAGGACCGCCAGCATGCTCTTGGCCGATGCCGTCCGGCCGGGGTCGCGCGTGAGGTTGCAGAGCCGGACATCGGCGCCGAAGCCGGCTGCGGCCCGCACGAAGCTGGCCGCCGGTCGGGCGTGCAGGCCCGATCGGTTGAGGACAATGATGGTCGCCTCGGGCATCGGGTTGTCCTCAGGATCCCATCGACCGACGCGGGTCGGCCTCGAGGCGCTCGAGAATGGCCAGCGCCGTCGGCTCATCGGTCACGAGTGAGTCCAGTAGGCCGGTGCGGCTGGCGCCGATGATCCCCGCCACCTTGTGCGGACCGGCGGCGACCGCAATCACTCTCGCGGCGCGATGCAGCATGTCGACCGGCGCCGCGATCGTCTGATCGGTCGACGGATCCTCGACCACGGCCCCGTCCTCGGTGAACAGGTGACCGACGATGTCGCCAACGACGCGGTGGTCCACCAGGCGACTGCGCTCCTCGGTGGTGAGGCGATCCATCACCGTCCAGTAGCCCGGGTTCGCAAGCGGGCCCCCGGAGATGCCGATGATCGCCAACGAGAGGCGGGACCAGTATTCGGTGGTGGCCACGATGCTGCTCTCGCGCAGGAGCGCATCGCGCACCGCGGGGGAGTCAACCCGGGCAGGCGCATGCAGCACCAGGTGGCGTGCGCCCAGCCGCTCAGCGGCGCGACGGGTCACTTCGTTGATGTCCAGGTGCGGCGCTCCCGGGTCGAACCCACCGACCAGCGGGACGACGGTCAGATGCCCCCGCTGCGCGGGCGGGAATGCGTCGACCAGCGCCGAGACGGTGAAGCCGCCGGCGATCCCCAACACACCGGCATCGGGAATCGTCCCCGCCACCCACGGGGCGGCCGCCACCGCACAGAGGCGAGAGGCGACAGACGGGGCGTCGCTTCGCCCCGGGGTGACGTGTGCGTCGTCCACTCCCAGGCCGGCGGCGAGTCGCGCGGCGAGACCCGACAACTGCTCGGGCGCCGCCTGCACGTTGATCCGCACGATCCCGACCTCGCGCGCCTGCGCAAGCAATCGGGAGACCTTGGAGATGCTGTAGCCGGTCAGGTCCGCAATGGAAGACTGGCTCTGGTCACGGATGTAGTACAGCTCGGCCACGAGGCGCATCATCTGCTCGTCGCCCGAGGTCGCCGGTGTGGAGCGCGGCGCCGCTGTCATCGCGTCGAGCGGACCTGCACGGAAGGGCTCCTATCCTTGACACTCAGCGAGTCGCGGGAGTATACAAGGGAGATCCTGCAAAACTGGTACGCAATTTTTTGCATGCTCCCATTGTGACGAATCTGACGGCGGGACGGAAGGGGTTGCGGTGAGGCAATTCGACGTGGTGGTCGCTTCGCACGGCGGTCTGGGGACCGCCCTGCTGGAGGCAGCCGCCATGATCACGGGGCCCGTCGAGCACGCCACCGCGGTCGGGCTCGATCCGGCCGATTCACCCGAGACGTACCGAGAGCGGCTGCTCGCCACGGTTGCGCCGGGGCGCCCGACCCTGATCCTGACCGACCTGTTCGGCGGCACCCCCCAGAACGTGGCGATCGCCGCGACGCGCTCGCAGCCGGTGCGCTGCATCTCCGGGGCGAACCTCGGCGTGGTAATCGAGGCGCTGACCGCTGATGAGCCGCTTGGTGACGCCCTGGTCGAGAGGCTGGTTGCGGCGGCGCGCGAGTCGATCGTGGACATCGCGGCCCGGATGGCGTCACGCGCATGACGACCGAGACAATGAACAGATGACCCCTACATCGACCCCAGTGCTCTTGGACAACGCCGGGCACTGAAAGGAGTTACGACCCGGCCGGCTGGCAACACGGAGAGGGAGGTTGGATTGGGACTTCGACTCGTGCGCGTCGACGATCGGCTCATTCATGGGCAGGTTGTCGCCATCTGGCTGAAAGCGCTGGGAGCCAAGCGGATCGTCATCGTCGACGACGTCACCGCCAAGGACGACTTCCTGCGCGAGGTGATCGAGCTGACGGCCCCGAGCGGGGTCCCGGTCGAGATCCACGACCTGGCGAGCGGAACGGATCGAGTGCGGCAGGTCGCTGCACACCCGGATCCGGCCTTCGTCATCCTCAGGTCGCCAGTCACCGCGCTGCGCCTGCGCGAGGCAGGCATCGAGTTTCCCGTGCTGAACGTCGGCGGACTCGGGGCTGGCCCGGGCCGCAAGCCCCTCTACCGGAACATCTCGGCCTCGCCCGATGAGTTGGAGGCGATGCGCCAACTCGAGAGGATGGGGACCACGGTCGAGCTCCGCATCGTGGAGAACGACCGCCCCACCATGTTCGCATCGGTCGACAAGTAACCGGAGGGTTCAGTGGAAGTGATTGCGAGGTGCGCGTCATGGAACGCGTGAACGGCTCGCGGCGCCCGACCGGGATTGCGGCTGCCATCAGCGTTGCCCTCTTCGGCACGCTGGTACTCGCCAGCCCAGTCTTTGGCGCCAACGGCGACGACACCGGGGTCAGCCTCGTCCAGGCGATCCTGATCGGTCTCGGGTACTACCTGTCCAACAGCCCATGGCTCGCCGGCAACGGTGGGTTCTTCGGCCTGTACCGGCCACTCGTCGCCGGCTTCCTGGTCGGCGTGATCATGGGCGACCCGGTTGAGGGCGCCAAGATCGGTGCCGCCATCAACATCCTGTACCTGGGCTTCATCTCGGCCGGCGGCTCGATTCCGGCCGATCCATCGGTCGCCGGCTGGGTCGGCACCGCGCTGGCGATGGGCGGCGGGCTCGACTCGGGCTCGGCGATCACGCTGGGCGTGGCGGTTGGCCTGCTCGGCACCTTCATCTTCTTCACCCGGATGAGCGTGGATGCGGTCTTCGCTCACTGGGCCGATGCGCGAGCCGAGGAGGGAGACATCAGTGGCGTGGCCAGGATGAACTGGCTACCACCGCAGATCTTCCTCTTCATCATCAGCTTCTTCCCGGCGACGATCGCGGTCTACGCGGGCGCGCCGGTGGTGGCTGACGCGATCACCTGGCTACAGGGCAGCCTGCCGTGGTTCCTCAAGGGACTCGAGATCGCCGGCGGCATGCTTCCGGCCATCGGTCTCGCGATGAACATGAGGTTCATCTTCCGTGGCGCGGTGGTCCCCTACTTCTTCATCGGCTACATCCTGTCGGTGGCCGCTGCCGGAGGCCTGAATATCGTGGCCGTCGGCATCATCGGCGCCGCACTGGCGTTCCTCCACGTCTCGTTCGTGGGGCCGTCGATGCTGAAGAAGGAGGCCTGAGATGGGCCCCGAAATGATGGGAAAGCCCGAGATCAGGCTGGAGCGGTCTGACGTCCAGCGCGCGTTCTGGCTGTGGACATTCTTCAGCCACGCCAACTACAACTATGAGCGGCTTCAAGGGACGGCCTTTGCGCACTCCATGACGCCGATCATCCGAAAGCTCTACCACACCCCCGAGGAGATCAAGGCGGCGCTCAAGCGGCACCTGGTCTTCTTCAACACCGAGCCGAACATCGGCGGCGTCATCCACGGCGCAGTGATCGCCATGGAGGAGCAGCGGGCGAACGGTGCCGATATCGACGACGACGCCATCAACGGTGTGAAGACCGGCCTGATGGGTCCGCTCGCCGGTGTCGGCGACACGATCAGCCAGGGAACTATCACCCCGATCCTGCTGTCGGTGGGCATCAGCCTCGCCGCTGCCGGTAACTGGCTCGGGGCGCCCCTCTACTTCGTGCTCGAAGTGGGGATCATGCTGACCCTGGCCTACTTCTTCTGGATGCAGGGCTACGATCGCGGCCGCGAGGGCGTGACCGGACTGCTCCGCTCCGGACTGCTCGACCGAGTGGTGCTCGGCGCAGGGGTCCTCGGCAACGTGGTGCTGGGTGCGTTGACCGCCCAGTTCGTCCACCTCTACGTGACCCTGCAGCTCACCATCGATGACTCCAAGTTCGAGCTGTATAAGCTGCTCGGCAGCATCCTGCCGGGCCTGCTTCCCCTGCTCTTCACCCTGCTGACGTGGTGGCTGATCGCCCGCAAGCGGGTCTCACCGATCTGGCTGCTGCTCATCTACGTGGTGGTGGCGATGGTCGGGGCCTTCCCCTTCTGGGGTGACCAGGCCTGCCCGTCGATCCTCAACCCGTTCTTCCAGCCCGACTACTGCGTGCCCGCACCGCCGGCCGCCTGAGTCGGTTTGCCAGCGTTCACCGCACCGATGGCCCGGGCGCAATGCCCGGGCCATCGGATTGATACGGAGGCTTCGTGACCGATCACCAGGGAACGCGGGGGTTCGGGCGGCTGGGGCGCGGCGAGACGTGGGCCCTGATCACCGCCTTGGCGTACACCGCCACCAACCTGCTGCTGCGGGCGGCCGCGGTCGAGATCGACCCGTGGCTCGGCTCGATGCTGCGGCAGGTGCCGGTCTTCGCGCTTGCCTGGGGCGCGGTGATCATTGGACGCCGCGCCGAGGTATGGCCCTGGTCGACGCGCTTCCTCGGCTGGCAGTTCGCCATCGCCCTGGTGGTGGGCGGCACCGTCAGCTTTGTGATCGGCAACCTGTTCTACTTCAATGCACTCGCCAGCGGAGGGCTGGGGGTCACCGCTTCGGGAGCGCAGGCGGGGATCATCCTGACCGCCCTGGTCGCGGGACTGATAGCGCTCGGCGAGCGGCCGTCGCGGCAGGTGGTAACCGGCGCCACGGTCCTGGTCGGCGGCCTGGCGCTCATCGGACTGGCGCGCGGTGCGTCGGTCGACGGATGGCTCGCCGGTCTCGCCTTCGCCCTGGGTGCGGGCGCCAGCTATGCCATCTCGAACGTGCTCACACGACTGGTGCAACGGACCCGGCCGACCACCTTCGTGGCGCTCGCCGGGACGAGTCTCGGCGGACTGGTGCCGCTCCTCCTCATCCAGGTCATCCGTGGCGGCGGCAACCCGATCGACGGTGCCGACCCGGAGCAGGTGCTGATCGTGCTGGCCGCCGGCTGCTTCAACGCGGTGGCGCTGCTGGGGATCGTGCAGTCGATGCGCTACACCACGGTCGCCATAGCCAGCAGCATCCAGAGTTCCACCGTCGTCTTCTCGTATGTCGCCGCGGTCATCCTGTTCGCCGAGAGCAGCGTGCCGCTGATGGTGGCCGGGGTCTCGACCGTGGCGGTCGGTATCGTGATCAGCCAACTGGGTCGCCGGCCAGCTCCGGCTGCGCCTGATCCGGCAGCTACTCGCCCACCAGGCCCAGCGGGGTCGTGAAGCGCACGAAGTAGCCGTCCGGGTCGGCGATCCGGAAGTCGGTCGCTCCCCAGCCGCGCTTCACGAGCTCGCGCACGGCGCAACCCATCGCCTGGGCCGTCGCGTACAGCTGCCGCAGGTCGTCCTCATCGGCCACGTCGATGCTGACCTCCACGCCGACTCCTCGCGGGAAGCGGTCGAGGTGCGGCGTGAAGTAGTGCTCGTGATCACGTGCATAGGCGTCGTGCTGCAGCCCGAGGCGAGACCCACCGCGATCGATCAGCGCCCACCCTTCCCAGCGGCGCACCTGGGTGAAGCCCAGCCGAGCGTAGAACTCGATCGTCCGGTCGAGGTCGCTGGCGAAGAACTCGGCGCGCGTCAGCAGGGCCGGCCGCACGCCCGTGTCTATCGGTCCTATGACGGCTCACCGATCCGGGTGAAGACGTTCTT
>JBDSIN010000183.1:0-4793 GCA_039917955.1 Candidatus Limnocylindria bacterium | reverse complement strand
GAGAGCACCAGCGAGGCGCCCAAGCCCCGCCGCTCTCGTTCAGCCAGGCCGAAGGCCGCTGCCGAGGCTCCTGCGGAGACGGCTGCCGAGAGCACCGGCGAGGCGCCCAAGCCCCGCCGCTCTCGTTCAGCCAGGCCGAAGGGTTCAGCCGAGCCGGCGCCGTCGCCGGACGCGACCGCCGACGGTGAGGAAGGCATCTGGCAGCGCTTCCGCTCGGGTCGCAAGACCCCGTCGTAGGCGATCTACCCCTGCAGCGACGAAGCCGGCCCGCGGGCCGGCTTCGTCATGCTCACTCCGGACGCCGCTAGTTTGCCGACTCGGCCCCGGGGGTCTCCGTTTCGGTAGCGGGAGCCCGCCGCGTTACGCGACGAGCCGCCGGTGCCTCGACCAGTGCGGGACCGTTCGCCTCGGCCGGGACATCGGCCTCCGAGGAGGCTCGCGGGAAGATCGGCATCCACTCGGCAGCGGTGACCGCCTCGCGGGCGCGGCTTGCCGCTTCGCGAGCCCGAACCGTGGCGTCGCGTGCGGAAAGGGCAAGGTCATCACGGATCTGACGACCCGCCTTGGGTGCGGTCAGCATCGCCGCGATGACTCCCGCTGCAGCCCCGAGCAGCAGCCCGAGGAAGAACGTGCCCCAGTGGCGACGCTCCTTCGCGGCCTCCGCGGGCGCCGAAGCGGCAGCGAACTTACGAGCGATGGGGACGGCCGCGCCGGCCGCACTGAGCGCCGCGATGCGGCTCTTCCAGATACGGCTGATCCCCGGTTGCAGGTCCTTTCGCCAGGCGCGGTTGCCCCATCGAAGGGCCTCGCGGCCGGCCTTGTTGACCTGCTCGGTCGCCTCTTGGCGCATCGGTGCGGACTCTCGCCAGGCCTCGCCGGCCCTTACCGAGGCTGCCTCGGCTGCTTCGCTGACTGATACGACGAACTCGCGAGCTCGCGCGGCGATCTGGTCCTGCATCTGCGGGTCCAGCATCTTGTCAACCAATGAGCGTACCGTCGGTGGTACCTGATCGGCCATGTGCTTTCCTCCTTGCTTCTCAGGTTTGGGGCGGTCCGTGAAGTATGACACTCGAGCTGGCGCCCCGCCGAATCGCCATCCCGATCTGGCGGGTCCGGTTGCCGGCCGGCCGCTGCGGTAGCGTGCCCGGACGATCCGGCGGAGCACCCCGAATCGTGGCCGTCCACCGTGACTCGGGCCTTAGCCGCGCCTTACCGCAGTGGCTGCCTATACTCCGGCGATGACCTCCGGCCAGCACGATTCGGGCTTCCTGAGCCTTGGGCAGGCGACCGCCCAAACGATCGCGCTGCGCTCCGCCGCCGCCGGACGGCTGCATCGCACGCTCCTTGTGCACGGCCCTGCCGGAGCGGGGAAGGGCGCCTTCGTCGACGATCTGCTGGCGCTCCTCTTCTGCACCGAAGCGCGCGTCGCAGATCGCCCGTGCAATGCCTGCCGTGGCTGCCGCGACGCCCGGGCACGAGCCCATCCCGACCTGGTCACCGGCTCGCCGGAGCGCTGGCGAGAGGACCGCTCCACCGGGGAGAGCATCGTGGCGGTCGCGCGCCGCTGGCTGCTGGCGACGGCAGGGGCGCCCATCGCGGGCGAGTGCCGCGTGGCGCTGATCGACGGGGCGGATCGCGCCAATGAGCAGACGCAGAACGCCCTGCTGAAGGCCCTGGAAGAGCCGAACGGTCGCCAGATGTTCATTCTGGTGGCCAACGACCCATCGCGGCTGCTGCCGACCATCCGATCGCGCTGCCAGTCGCTGCGCATCGGGGCGGTGCCGCGAACTGAGCTGGTGGAGTGGCTCATTGCGCGCGAGCGGGTCCCGGCCGACGATGCGGACGCTCTCTCCCGTCTGGCGGGAGGGATGGCCGGTACCGCCATCGGGTTCGCCCGCGAGCCGGCGCGGGTCGAATGGCGGCGACGCGCCCAGCGGGAGCTGCTGACACTCCTGCAGCGCGGACTTGCCGACCGATTCGCATCAGTCCGAGATCTGATCGACGAGGCATCCCGCCAGGCGGCGCCGGCCTCCGAATCGAGTGACGATACGGTCGAGGGAGAGGCCGTGCGCACACCGGCCGGGGCCCAGCGGCAGGCCGCCCTGCTCATCGTGGATGCCTGGCTGGATCTCGCGCGCGACCTGATCGTTTCCGCGGCCGACCGACCGGGCATGGCACCGACGACGATCTTGCTGCCCGAAAGCGGCGCGCTCGCCGCGCGGCTCGATCCCGCGCAACTGCTCCGCGTCATCGCCCTTCTGGAGCGGATCCGTGAGGGACTTCTGCAGAACGCCGCTCCGCGTCTCGCCCTGGAGGTCGCCATGCTTTCCTGGCCTCGCCTCAATCCGTGAGCGCTCCGAATCTCGATCCGCCGGATCGGCAGCGGCTGTCCGCCGTCGTCACGGGCCGGGTCCAGGGGGTCGGATTCCGATGGTGGGTGCGTACCATCGCCGCGCGGCTGTCGCTCACCGGGTGGGTCGCGAACCGCGACGACGAACGAAGCGTGGAACTCGTTGCGGAGGGGACCCCGGCCGCCCTGACGGAGCTCGAGCGGCTGCTGCGCAAGGGACCTCCCGGCGCGGTCGTGGATGCCGTGGAGGTGACCCGCGGCCCCGCCTCGGGGAGCTACGCGCGCTTCGAGATCACCCGGTCATGAACTGGCGTGCGATCGGCTGCGGCCTGCTGGCAGCGACCGTCTTCGTGGCGATCGGCCTGCTCGGCATGTCGATGGCCTTCTCCCGCGCCGATGGCTGCCCCGAGCGAGTCCAGTGGGGCGACGCGGGGTACCTTCCCGTCGGGTCGGAGACCACCGAGCCGGCCTTCGCCGACGGCGGCGATCCGGTGGAGATCGGCTCCACCTTCGTCGGTTTGACCACCCGACGCGTCTGGGGACCCCCGGGGAGCGTGCCGTACGGCAGCATCGCGTCCGGATCGGTCTTCGAGAAGCCGCAGCAGATCATTCTCGAGTGTGGCGACGGGACCTTCCAGGAGTATCGCGCCGAGCTCTCGTCGGAGTAGCGGCCCGCACGCTCAGCCCCCCGCGCCAAGGCCGAGCCGATCGCGCGCGGCCAGGGCGTATCGGTCGGTCATGCCGGCGACGAAGTCGGCGACCTGGGTGACCAGTGCCGCCTCGTGTTCTCGGTACGTATCCGGCAGCTGTTCGGGGTGCTCGAGGTGATGGTCCATCAGGCCTCGCAGGGTGGCGATCGCCGAACGCTGCTCGCGCAACAGGCCCGGATTGAGGTAGACACGCTCGAACATGAAGTCGCGCAGTTGGTGCATCACTGCCAATGTAGGGTCGTCCATCTGCACCGTCCCGATCGTCACCGAGTGATCGATCACCGCCTCGATCATCTCGCCGACCCAGGCGCGCCCCGGCGCCCCGAAGCGCTCGAGCACGGGTTGTGGGAACGAGTCGGCAGCCAGGACTCCGGCACGGATGGCATCCAGCGCGTCGTGCGAGAGGTACGCGATCCGGTCCGCGTACCGGACGCAGAGAGCCTCCGGCGTTGCGGGCGGCGGGTCGATCCGCCACGAATGGGCACGGATCCCGTCGCGTACCTCCCAGGTCAGGTTGAGGTCCTCGAGCACCTCGTAGATGCGGACGCTCTGGGCGGCATGGTGCCAGCCATCGGGTGGGAAATACGCGGACAGTGCTTCTTCCCCGGTGTGGCCAAACGGGGTGTGTCCAACGTCGTGACCGAGCGCTATCGCCTCGGCCAGCGGTTCGTTGAGCGAGAGGCCGCGCGCCAACCCGCGGGCGATCTGCGCCACCTGCAGCGTATGGGTCAGTCGGGTTACGAAATGATCGCCCTCGGGGTTCAGGAAGACCTGGGTCTTGTGCTTCAGCCGTCGAAACGCCTTGGAGTGGATGATCCGATCCCGGTCGCGCTCGAACGCGGTGCGGTAGCGGTCCGCCTCCTCCTCGCGAACGCGGCCGCGGCTGCGCGTCGAGCGCGTTGCGACGGGCGAGAGGCGCGTCTCATCAGCCTCGCGGCCGGCCCGCTCGTAGCGAATGAGGTCGGACATGGACCGATGATGACCGATGCCGGCGCTTCCGCGGGCCGTATCATCGGGCGGCCATGATCCCCCGTCGACCATGACCGGCCTGCTCCTCCGCCTCCGGGAGAGCGCCGGCGCCCTTCGGGAGCGCAACTTCCGGCTCCTCTGGCTGGGACAGACCGGCTCGACCTTCGGCGATGGGCTGACCTTCGTGGCGATCGCCTTCGCGGTGATCGGCCTCTCCGGGTCGGCGACCGATATCGGTTTCGTCTTCGCGGCGTACTCGCTGCCAAATGTCGTCTTCCTGCTCGCCGGCGGCGTGTGGGCCGATCGGCTCCCGCGCAACCTGGTGATGCTCACCACCGATGGGGTCCGGGCCGTCGTCCAGGCCGGCCTCGCCTACCTGTTGTTCAGCGGGACGGCCGAAATCTGGCACCTGATCGTGGTCGCCGCCCTGCACGGCACCAGCTCGGCTTTCTTCGTCCCCGCGGCGACCGGACTCATGCCACAGGTGGTGTCGCAGCCTCGTCTGCAGCAGGCCAACGCGCTGATGGCCATCTCGCGCAGCCTGGCGTTCATTATCGGGCCGGCGGTATCGGGGATCATCGTGGCGGTCTCCGGGCCGGGATGGGTGTTCGCCATCGACTCTGGAACCTACGTCCTGAGCGGCATCACCCTCGCCGCGTTGCGGATCGATCGACCAGCCGCGGTGACGGAGCGCGCTTCGTTCATCTCGGAACTCGCCCATGGCTGGCGTGAGGTGCGCTCGCGTGACTGGCTCATCGCCTCGC
>JBDSIN010000182.1:0-6225 GCA_039917955.1 Candidatus Limnocylindria bacterium | reverse complement strand
ATCGGGTCGGCCCTGCTGGCCGCCTCGCAGGCATGGGCCCGCGGGCGAGGCCTGGTCAAGGTGGCGCTGGCTGTCTTCCCCGACAACGAGCGGGCGATCGCCGTCTACGAGCATGCCGGGTTCGTCCGCGAGGGACTGCGACGGCGTCAGTACCGGATCCGCGCCAACGGGGCCGAGGAATATCGCGACGAGCTGTTGATGGCCTGGTTCCCCGACGAGGAGGCCCATGCATGAATGATCGAGGCGAGCGCTTCAACCCGACCTCGTACGAGCGTGCGTGGCGCGACCGGTGGGAGGCCGACGATCTGTATCGGGCCAGCGATGACGACACGCGGGACAAGTTCTACCTGCTGACCATGTATCCCTACCCGTCGGGCGACCTGCACATCGGTCACTGGTATGCCCAGACCGGGCCCGACACTGTCGCACGCATGCGTCGCATGCAGGGCTACAACGTGATGCTGCCGATGGGCTTTGACTCGTTCGGCCTGCCGGCCGAGAACGCGGCGATCGACCGCGGCATGGATCCGGCGGTCTGGACCTACGCCAACATCGATCGGATGCGCGCCCAGTTCCGGAGCATGGGCGACATGTACGACTGGTCCCGCGAGGTGGTCACCAGCGACCCGGAGTACTACCGCTGGACGCAGTGGCTCTTCGTGCAGTTCTTCCGCGCGGGCCTGGCCTATCGGGCGATGGCGCCGGTCGACTGGTGCCCCAAGGACAAGGTCGTGCTGGCCCGCGAGCAGGTGGAAGGCACCGATCGCCACTGTTGGCGCTGCGGCACTCCGGTCATCAAGCGCGACCTGGAGCAATGGTTCTTCCGCATCACTCGCTACGCCGACGAGCTGCTCGACTTTTCGGGGATCGACTGGCCGGAGCCGATTCGCCTGATGCAGACCAACTGGATCGGCCGATCGGAGGGCGCCGAGATTGACTTCGCGGCCGAAGCCGATGGCGTCGCCCCGATCCGGGTCTTCACCACCCGACCCGACACGATCTTTGGCGCGACGTTCATGGTGCTGGCCCCTGAGCATGCGGCGGTGGCGGCGCTGACCGCGCCTGACCGCGCGGCTGAGGTGGAGGCGTACGTGGCCACCGCCCGCCGCGAGACCGAGATCGAGCGGATGAGCACCGAGCGTGAGCGGAACGGCGTCTTCATCGGTGCCTACGCGGTCAACCCGATGACGAACGAGCGGATCCCGATCTGGATCGCTGACTACGTGCTGCCCGGTTACGGGACCGGAGCGATCATGGGCGTGCCCGCTCATGACGACCGCGACTACGACTTCGCGCGCCGCTACGACCTGCCGATCCGGTTCGTGGTGGCGCCACGCGGCGGCTCGGCGTCAGCTGGCGAGGCACCCGGCGAAGCCTTCCTGCCGCATACCGATGACGAAGTGCTGATCGAGTCAGGCGAGTTCACCGGGATGAGCGCCGCCGAGGGGATCGCGGCCATCAGCGCGTGCCTCGCCGAGCGAGGGCAGGGCGGACCATCGGTCAGCTACAAGATCCGTGACTGGCTGGTCAGCCGGCAGCGCTACTGGGGGGCGCCCATCCCGATCGTCTACTGCGACGAGCACGGGGCACAGCCGGTGCCCGAGGACCAGCTGCCGGTGCTGCTGCCGCGCGACGTGGACTTCGTGCCCACCGGGGTGAGCCCGCTCCAGTCACACCCCGAGTTCCTAGCGGCGAGCTGCCCGGTGTGCGGTGCGGCCGCCCGGCGCGAGACCGACACGATGGACACCTTCGTCGATTCGAGCTGGTATTTCCTTCGCTACTGCTCGCCGAACGAGGAGACGCGCCCCTGGGATCCGGAGGTCGTCAGTCGCTGGATGCCGGTTGACCTCTACGCCGGTGGCGCCGAGCACGCCGTGCTGCACCTGATGTACTCGCGCTTCTTCGTCAAGGCGCTGCGCGACATGGGGCACCTGGACTTCAACGAGCCATTCACCGCGCTGCGCAACCAGGGCCAGATCCTGGGCGCCGACCACCAGCGCATGAGCAAGTCGCGCGGCAACGTGGTGAACCCCGATGAACTGGTGGCGCGCTACGGCAGCGACACGGTGCGCTGCTTCCTGATGTTCATCGGTCCGTGGGACCAGGGCGGCCCGTGGAACCCGACCGGCATCGAGGGGATCCACCGCTTCCTGTCGCGGGTCTGGGCGGTAGCCCAGGCATCGGGCAGCGGGGGTGCCGACGAGAGCGCAGCGCAGCCGTTGCGACGGCTGGCGCATCGGACCATCCGCGACGTGGGCATCGACTACGAGGCGTTCCACTTCAACACCGCGCTCTCCAAGCTGATGGAGCTGACCAACGCCCTCGGTCGCGCTCGCGACGACGGGCTGGCCGGGACCGATGCGTACGGCAAGACGGTCGAGACGCTGCTGCTCCTGCTGGCGCCGATTGCGCCACACATCGCCGAGGAGCTTTGGACGCGCCGCGGCCGGCCGTATTCGATCCACCAGCAGTCGTGGCCGGACTTTGATCCGGCGCTGGCGGCCGCGGAGGTGATCGAGCTGCCGGTGCAGGTCGACGGCAAGCTGCGCGACAAGCTGGTGGTGGCGCCGGGCACGCCCGCCGAGGAGATCGAGCGGCTCGCGCTGGCGTCTGAAGCGGTGCAGCGCTACCTCAACGGCCGCGCGCCACGCCGCGTGATCCAGGTGCCGGGCAAGATGGTGAACATCGTCACACCCGACTGACCGATGGCGGCACGGCGGCCCGTGGCATCGGTGAGTCGGTGGTAATCGGCTCGTAAGGACCGGCCGGATAGCCTTCGTCTCCTGCTTCCGGGGCGCGGCGTCGAGTGCCCGGGCGCCGAGCCCCGGACAGGTCATCGCCCCGCTCGCCTCCCGCGCGGGAGGCTGACGTGACCCTGGTGGACCGTCTCGCCATCGGCACCCTGGCGGCTGCGCTTGCCGTGATGGGTCTGGGGGTGTGGCTCGCCCTCGGACCGGTTCTGCCGGCGGAGCCGACCGCCACTCCGTTCGATCCGTTCGGCGCGGTATCAGCCGCGCCGAGCACTGCCCCACCGGGAACGGTCGTAGTGGACGTCGAGGGCGGCGTGCTTCGGCCCGGCATCGTCGAGCTGCCCAGCGGCTCCCGGGTCGCCGACGCCATCCGGGCGGCGGGCGGGTACTCGCGCGACGTGGACCTCGTCGCTGCCGCGGCGGGCGTCAACCTCGCGGCGTTCGTCGGCGATGGCCAGCAGATATTCGTCCCCGTGCTCGGCGCTTCCGGCCCGGGAAGCTCGGTGGGCACGGTCGGAGGTGGCGGCTCGGGCCTGGTGGACTTGAACACCGCCACGCCGGAAGCGCTGGACGCCCTGCCCGGCGTCGGGCCGGTCACCGTGCAGAAGATCGTGGCGGCCCGTACCGAGCAGCGATTCCGCTCGCTCGATGAACTGGTGACGCGGAAGGTGATGACCAGTTCCCAGCTGGAGAAGGTTCGCGACCTCGTCACAGTCGGCTAGGGCGCCCCCGGGACCTGATGCACCTTGCGCTTCCCGCCACGCTCGCCGGAGTCGCCGCCGGGATCCTCATGACCGATGCCGGGCTCGGCCCGGCTGCCTGGGTCGCCGTCGCGCTGGGTGGCACAGCCGCCGCGGCAGCGCTGCTTGTCAGCAGACCGGCAGTGGCGGTGCCGTTGGCGGCCATTGCTCTCGGGCTGGTGGTCGGCGGCTGGCGAGGAGCGACAGTGCCGATGCCGGCGGGCGCAGGCAGCGTTTCCGGCCTGGTCGGCCGTGGCGAGATCCAGATCGCCGGTCGCGTCACTGACGATCCGCGACCGCGCGCCGGGACACAGCAGGTCGTGCTGGACCGGGTGGTCGTCCGGATCGGCGATGGACGCACATCGCCGGTGGATGGCCGCCTGCTGGCGTGGCTGCCGCGATCGCCGTCGCCGCTCGTCTCCGACACGGTCGTCTTTCGCGCGGTCGTCGAGGCGCCCGAGACGTTCGACGGCTTCGACTATCCCGCCTATCTCGCCCGCCAGGGGATCGGCGGGATCGCCCGTACCCGCACGGCGAGCGTCCTGCCGGCATCGGGCGCCGACCTGGCGCGGCTCGCCGCGGAACTGCGGCAGACGCTGCTGCGCGGTCTCAACACCGTGATCCCCGAGCCGGAGGCGGCCCTCGGGGCGGGAATCCTGCTCGGCGTGCGATCCAGCATCGCCCCGGAGGTCCAGGACGCATTTGCGGCCGCAGGGCTGACCCACGTGGTCGCGATCTCGGGCTGGAACATCGCCATCGTGGCCGCCCTGGTGGCCGCGGCGGCACGGCCGCTCGAGCGGCGACGCGGTGGCCGCTTTTCGGCTGCCATTGCGGCGGGCGCAATGGTCACCGGGTACGTGCTGCTGACCGGCGCCTCGCCATCGGTGGTGCGAGCCGCCCTGATGGCGGCGGCGATGCTGGTCGCCCGCCTCGGCGGGTCGCGCGCGCACGCGGCATCGGCGCTGGCGCTGGCCGCACTGCTCATGCTGCTGGCCGCGCCATCGGTCCTGTGGGATGTCGGCTTCCAGCTGTCCGGGCTGGCAACCGCCGGCCTGATCTGGTTCGCCGCACCGCTCGAGGCACGATTCGCAAGCTGGCCCGCATGGGTCCGCGAACCGATGGCGCTCACCCTCGCCGCGCAGCTGACGACCCTGCCGATCGTGGTCGGCAACTTCGAGCGGCTCTCGCTGGTGTCGCCGCTGGCCAACATCGTCGTCGTCCCGATCGTGCCGCTGGTGATGCTGGCCTGCGCCGTAGTCGCCCCGCTTGGCGTCCTCGATGCGGTGCTCCACGTTCCGCTGCTCAGCGACGCGGCGCTGCTTGTCGCCGGCGGGGGTGCGTGGCTGACCCTGCGCGCAATGATCTTGGCCGGACTGGTTGCCGCCGCGGTTCCGCTGGCGTCCATCCCGCTGAGCGCGCCGCCCCTGCTCGCCGGGGCCTGGTATCCCGCCGTGTGGTGGGCGGCGCGACGGATGGGGTCATCCGAACCGGAGGCTCCTGCCGGTCCGGTTCCCGTTCATCCAGCCCGGAAGGGCCGCGGAGTTTCGCTCCATCGACTTCGGGCAGCGCTCGGCGCTGCCGCGACGCGGGTGGCGCGCCCCGCGGTCGGTGTCGGAGCCCTCGGAACCCTGCTCGCCGTCACGGCGCTCAGCGGGCTGCCGGACGGGCGGCTCCATGTCATCGCGCTCGACATCGGCCAGGGTGACGCGATCCTGGTCCGCACCGCCTCCGGAGCAACCCTGCTGGTTGACGGCGGTCCCGACCCGGAGCTGCTGCTGCGCCGGTTGGGCGAGCGTCTGCCCTGGTGGCAGCGACGGATCGACGTCGTGCTGCTCAGCCACCCGCACGAGGACCACGTCGCGGGCCTGGTGGCGGTCCTCGAGCGCTACCGGGTTGGCCTCATCCTGGAGCCGGGGCGCGAGTACCCGAACCCGACCTACGACCGATTCGTCTCGCTGGCACGCGCCGAACCGGGCGCCGCGTTCGCCATGGCACGCGCCGGGCAGCTCGTCCGGCTCGATCCAGTCAGCGGGCTGTCGATCGTGTACCCATCGTCGGCGGACGCCGCGGCGGCGCTCCCGGATGGGGACATCAACAACGGATCGGTCGTGGCGGAGCTCCGCAGTGGCCGATTCAGCGCGCTCCTCACCGGCGACGCCGAGCTGCCCGTTGAGGCGATGCTCCTGGCGCGCGGGGCGGTCGGGGCCGTCGACCTGCTGAAGGTCGGCCACCACGGGTCAACCTCGAGCAGCAGCGAAGCCTTTCTCGCCGCCCTGCAGCCGGGGGTGGCGCTGATCTCGGTCGGCGCCGACAACGACTACGGCCACCCACACGCCGCGACGCTGGAGCACCTTTCCGCGATCAGCGGGCTGGAGGTGCACCGGACCGATCTCGAGGGGAGCGTGGAGGTGGTCAGCGACGGGACCTCATACCGGGTGCAGACGGCTGACGGAGAAGGCGTTTGGCGACACAGCGACTCGGTCCGGGCCGCTGCCGGTCGCGTCCCGCCACCGGCCGGCGGCGGGACGGGTAGCATCGGTCCATGGCTGTGCCCACCCTTGCCGAGGCCGCGGACTTCCTCGATTCTTTCGACCTGCCGGGCGGGATCGTGGTCCATGCCCGGGGCGTCAGCCGCGTGGCGGCCGAGGCGGCGCGCCTGCTGGTGGCGGCCGGCGTGGAGGTGGATCCGCACCTCGTCGAGGTCGCCGCCCTGCTGCACGACATCGACAAGCCGG
>JBDSIN010000181.1:0-2888 GCA_039917955.1 Candidatus Limnocylindria bacterium | reverse complement strand
TCGGCGTCCACCAGTCCGGTCTCGATCCCGATCCGCTGCTGCATCGCGACGTTGTGGCGCAGTGCATCGGCCTCCTCCGGCGGGACCATCTGCAGGAACCCGACCTTGGTGAAGCCGGACTCGCCGCCGACCCGGTGCTCCCAGTCGGCGAAGTAGGCGTGCGAGCGCCAGGCGAGCCGCGCATCGGCCTCGACGTCGTAGTGCATGCGAACCATGCCGCTCGACCGTCCGGTTGCCCCGGAAGCGACCGTGGCCTTCTCCAGGACCACCGCGCGCACCCCGCGCTCGGCCAGGTGGAAGGCGAGGCTGGCGCCGTGAATGCCGGCTCCGATGATGATCACGTCCGCGGTATCCGCCATGGAGCAGATGGTAGCGCCGCGCGACGCCGCTAGAATCCCCAGCATGCCCCCCGGTGACGAGATCCTTGTTCACGCGCGCGGTCTTACGAAGCGCTTCGGCGGCTTCACCGCGGTAGACGGCGTCAACTTCGACGTGCGAACCGGCGAGGCATTTGGCTTCCTGGGCCCCAACGGGGCGGGCAAGACCAGCACCATGAAGATGATCGCCTGCTCCTCCCCGGTGACCGATGGCGACCTGTCGGTGATCGGGATGGACCCCCGCACGCAGTCGGCGCAGATCAAGGCTCGCCTGGGCGTGGTTCCCCAGACCGATAACCTCGACGCCGAGCTGACCGTCCTCGAGAACCTGCTGATGTACGCGCGCTACTTCGACATCCCGATGTCGGTGGCGCGCCCTCGGGCCGCTGACCTGCTCGAGTTCATGCAGCTCTCCGAGCGCGCGAAGGACCAGGTCGAGCCGCTCTCCGGCGGGATGAAGCGGCGGCTGACAATCGCCCGCGCGCTCATCAACGAGCCCGAGCTGCTCATCCTCGACGAGCCGACCACCGGGCTCGACCCGCAGGCGCGCCACCTGCTGTGGGAGCGCCTCTACCGGCTCAAGCAGCGTGGCGCCACGCTGATCATCACCACCCACTACATGGACGAGGCCGAGCAGCTGTGCGATCGGCTGGTCGTGATGGACAAGGCCAAGATCGTGGCCGAGGGGTCGCCGCGTGAGCTGATCGAGCGCTACAGCACGCGCGAAGTGCTCGAGCTCCGCGTCCCGGAGGGGGCCCGCGCCGGCCTGATCGAGCGGCTCGACGGCCTGGCCGAGCGGATCGAGGAGCTGCCGGATCGCTACCTGCTGTACGCGGCCGACGGGGAACAGGCGCTCGAGCAGGTGCACGCACGCGAGATCCCGACAGAGAGCGCCCTGGTCCGTCGCGCCACCCTCGAAGACGTCTTCCTGCGGCTGACCGGCCGCACCCTGGTCGAGTGATGGCGATCATCGCCGTATCGCGGCCGCGCGCGTCCAGTGCAATCACCGGCGCCGCGCGGGTGCTGCAGCGCAACCTGCTCGTCTACCGGCGCACCTGGCGCGGCAGCGTCTTCGGCAGCTTCCTGACGCCGTTGCTGTACCTGACCGCCATGGGGATCGGCCTGGGCAGCCTGATCGCCAGCGGTGGCAGCACGGTGCTCGGCGGGGTGGACTACCTCCATTTCCTGGGACCGGGCATCCTGGCCAGCTCGTGCATGCAGACCGCCAGCTTCGAGTCGACCTACCCGATCATGGGCAAGATCAGCTGGCGCCGGAACTACGAGGCGATCCTGGCCACGCCGCTGCAGGTGCACCACCTGCTCATCGGTGAGTTGAGCTGGATCGCCTTCCGCATGCTGTCGATGTCGAGCGCCTTCCTGTTCGTGCTCACCGTGTTCGGCATCCCGCGATCACCGATGGCGCTGCTGGCGATCCCGGCGGCCATGCTTACCGGACTCGCCTTCGCGGCACCGATCATCGCCTTCTCCGCCACGCGCCACAACGACTCGGGATTCGCCGCCCTCTTCCGTTTCGTGGTGAACCCGCTCTTCCTCTTCTCGGGCACCTTCTTCCCGGTCTCCCAGCTGCCCGATGCGATCGAGTGGATCGCAGCCGCCACGCCGCTCTACCACGGGGTTGCCCTGGTTCGCGGGGCGGTGTTGGATGCGATGCCGGCCACCTGGCCGCTGCACCTGGCCTATCTGCTCGTCTTCCTGGGCGTGACCGCGGTGATCGCGGAGCGGCTGCTGCGACGGAGGCTGGTGAAGTGACCGCCATCGCGCGCCGGGCGGCCTCGCCGCCGCCCGCCTCCACCGGGCTCGTCGCATCGCTGCTGCGCTCGCGCCGCCTGGTGCAGCGCAACCTGCTCGTCTACAAGCGCGGCTGGATGGTCATTTTCAGCGGCTTCTTCGAGCCGCTCTTCTACCTGCTGGGGATCGGCTACGGCCTCGGCACGCTGGTTGGCGGATTGGAGCTTGCCGACGGCCGCACCATCTCGTACGCCGCTTTCGTGGCGCCGGCGCTGCTCGCCACCGCGAGCATGAACGGGGCGATCGCCGAGTCGATCTTCAATGTCTTCTACAAGCTCAACTTCAGCCGGACCTACGACGCCATCCTGGCCACCCCGCTGGGGATCCGCGAGATCGCCATCGGCGAGATGCTCTGGTCACTCTTCCGCGGGACCCTGTACGTGTTCGCGTTCGTGCTGGTGATGATCGGGATGGGGCTGGTGATCTCACCGATGCTCTTCTTCGTCATCCCCGCCTCGATCCTCATCGGCGCCGCCTTCAGCGCGGCCGGCCTGGCGACCACCGCCTACCTTCGCACGGTGCAGGACTTCGACCTGCCGATGGGCGTGGTGGTGATGCCGATGTTCCTCTTTTCCGGCACCTTCTTCCCGATCAGCGTCTACCCGCCGGTGATCCAGCTGGCGATGGAGCTGACCCCGCTCTTCCACGCGGTCGGTCTGCTCCGCGGCCTGGCGGTCGGGATCTTCGGCCTGCACGAGCTGT
>JBDSIN010000180.1:0-2661 GCA_039917955.1 Candidatus Limnocylindria bacterium | reverse complement strand
GCGCGGGTCGCCTTCGATAGCGCTGCGTAGGCGGCGTCGCGAATCAAGAGGTGACGGAAGCGGAAGCCGTCTTCGGCCGGGAGCTGCGACTGGTGTGGCCTGATCAGACCCTTGCGCACGAGCGCCGCCACGCATGGCGTCACCTGGGTCCGGGGGGCATGAGCCCCTGGACGGCACCCTTGTGGAAGATCTCACCCTCGATCGCCCCGCGCGCAGCGCGTCATCCTCGTGCAGCATCGGCACCCCGAAGACCGCCATCACCGCGTCCCCAATGAACTTCTCCACGCTTCCGCCGTGCCGCTCGACAATGGCCTTCATCCGCTCGAAATAGCGGGCCAACAGCGCGCGCAGCCGCTCGGGATCGAGGGCCTCGCCCAGGGCGGTCGAATCGGCCAGGTCGCAGAACAGGACCGTCACCGTCCTGCGGGACTCGCTCTGCGCGTCAGACAAGTTCGCGACGAGCGGAGCGCCGCAGCTCAGGCAGAAGCGAGCGCGCTCCGGGTTTTCTCCCCCGCAGTTCGAGCAATCCACGATGGGTGAGTGTACGGGGAGCGGCACCTGGAAGGGCGCGCGGGTACCCCTCCCCGACCTCGAAGCCGACGCCACCCTCGAGCGAGACTGCACCGCGCCGCCGGAACTTCGCCTACTCGGTCGCTCGGGCAAGAAGCGCGGTCGCCCGCTTGATCTCGACCGGCGCGCCGAGGGCGGTGAAGGTCTCCAGTGCCCTTCCGATAGCCGTCGCCGCCTCGGTCCGACTGTCGGCAGCGAGGTGCGACTCCGCCAGCGACAGCTCGGTCCGGGCGCGCTCCCAGGGAACCTCCAGATTGGTAAACGTGTCCCAGGCCTGCTGAAGAAGATCAACGGCCCGCCCGTGGTCGCCGGCCGCGAAAGCGGCCTGCCCTTCGAGACGGTCGGCGACGCCGGGGAGGAACCGCAACCCGGTCCGGCCTGCCCAGTCGCGAGCTTCGGCGACGATGGCGGACGCCTCATCCCAGGCCCCCTCCGCCGCGATCAGGTCGGCCCACGCTTCGAGGGTCAGATCCCGGTTCTGAATGTCGCGGACCGGGTCCTGCACGGCCAGCCGAGCACGAGCCTCGCCGAATGCGCGCCGCCGAATCAGGGTCCCGACGATCCAGGGCCGCGCCCCCGAGATCCCGACGCTGCCCTGGGCAGCCTGCGAACGGTCGAGCAGCTCGATGTGACGGTCTGCAGCGGCCGAATCTCCGGCAACCTCACGCAGGTGGGCCGCGACGCCGTAGAGACGGTAGGAGTGGTAACGCAACAGCTTCTCGGGACCCCCCAAGCCAAGCATCGCGTCAACCTCGGCGAAGATTCGCCAGAACTCGTCCCATCGGCCCAGCCGGAAGTTCGCCACCGCGCAGAAGACACCTGCGACGGAGTGACCGCCGACCTGCTCCAATCCACGCGCCCAGCCGATCGCTCCCAGCTCGGCCGCGCGACGAAAGTCGCCGATATGGGCAAGGCCCCAAGCAAGCGTCCCGTAGATGTCGACCACCTCGACCACGTCGTCCAGTTGGGGAACCAGGAGCAGTCGGGCTTCCTGCGACTCCAGGGCCGAGCCGTACCCGCCGAGCAGCATCGCTGTCGCGCCGAGCGTGTCGAGCGCCGCAGCCAGGAGGTCGGCCCTGCCCATTCGGCGGGCCATGGCGACCGCCTCCTCGGCAGCTGCGCGATCCTCCTCCACGCGTTTCGGGTCCGTTTCAGCCTCGGCGAATCCCCAACCCCAGGCTCCGCGCGCGAGCAGCAGCCGAAGCCGCTCCTCGCGGTCGCCCGCTTCGAGCATGGTCAGTCCGAGCTCGAGGTATGGGGCTGCCTCTGCACGGCTCGGCAGCTGCCGCATCAGCCCGGGCCAGCGGGTGGGGATCGCAAGGAGGACGCCGGCCAGGCGCGCCACCGCGCGGCGGTCGGCGGCGCTGACCGGACCAGCGCCCATCCGCAGGTCGATCGCCTCGCGCGCGGAGCGCCAAGCGCTGTTCCCGTCATCGGCCCACAATTGCATATTCGCGAGGATCTCCAGGCCCCGGGCGCGCTCGATAGGTCCGTGTGACAGTTCAAGCCCCACGCGCACGCGCTCGCGAGCTCGCTCAGTCGCCAGGTGGCGAGCGGCTTCCTCGCCCGCCTCGAACAGCAGATCAACCGCACGTGCCCGGATCTCCTCGCGTCGTTCCGGCTCCACCTTCGCCCACGCGGTGGCGCGCTCGGCCTCGGTGTAGTGGTGAGCCAGCAGCTCGACGACCTCGATCCGCCGCTCCCCGACGACCTCCTCGATCCATTCCGCGACCCGCAAATGGGCGGCCGCCCGGTCGCGCTTCGGGATGCTCTCGTAGGCGACATCGCGGACCAATGCGTGCTTGAAGATGTACTCCGGCTGGCCGGCCATCGTGGAGCCCAGGCGCAACCGGATGAGGTCGCGCACCTCGAGCCCCCTCAGCAGCTCCCCCACGCGCGCCTCCGCCCCGTTGAGGAATCGTCCGACGGGGGCTGGCCAGAAGACGCGCCCCACCACCGCGGCGGCCTGCAGGGTCCGTTTCTCATGGGAATCGAGCAGGTCGATGCGCGCCGCCAGCACCGCCTGGATCGTGTCCGGGATCTGCACTTCGGCCAGTGACGCATCGGCGCGCCAGCCATGTCCGGTACGCA
>JBDSIN010000179.1:0-6345 GCA_039917955.1 Candidatus Limnocylindria bacterium | reverse complement strand
CGCTCACCTGAGTGCGGCCGACGCACGACGATCCGGCGTGTCCGTCGCGCTGCTGCGCCACGATCTGCCGGGTGCGCGACTGCTCACGGTCGCACCTCCTGCCGCCTCGACGGGGACGCGCCTCCTGGCCGCCGCTCCGGATGGAAGTTCCGTCGCGCTTGCCGCCTGGCCGTTCTCGACTGACGGCGAGCTGACCATCGCGGCGGCCGACGGCGCCCAGTTGCGAGTCCGCCTGCCCGGGGTGAGCGGCGCCGGGTTTGCGCCGGAAGGCGATCGGCTGGCCGTGATAGACGGCGCCGGGTCAGTGTGGCTGGTGGACGCACGCTCCGGCGAGTCGCGCCGGGTCGCCGACGGGCCGTTCGTCGGATCGCCGAGCTTTGAGACCGACGGGTCGCTTCTGGTCCTGGCAGCCAGCTCGTTCGAGGCTCCCTATCGGTCGCAGCCGGTCCTCGTCGCCATCGCGGACGGCGCCGTGACGCCCATCTCCGACGACGAGCTGGTCTACGCCGTCTTCCCGCTCGCCGATGGAGCGCGGGCGCTCGTCGTCCACGAGCCTGGCGGGACGCTCGTCAAGCGGCTCAGCGGGGCCGACTCATCCATCGTCGCCGAGCTCGGGCCCGATGCCACGGGCGTGACCGTCTCTACCGACGGCATGCGCGTCGCGTTTCAGCGGGGAGAGGGAGGCGTCTTTCTGATCGACCGACCTGGGGCGCCTCCACACCGGGTCGGCGACGGATCAGATCCGACCCTCTCGCCCGATGGCAACCTGCTTCTGGTTCGTCGCGGTGCGTCCACCACGCTCTTCTCGGCTGATGGCTCGGTCGTGGCCGAGTACGACGGCACCGCCGCCTTCATCGGCTGCGTTGGGGGGTGCCTGCCATGACCCGCCGGTTGCGCGATATGACCGGATCGGTCCTCCTGCTGGCGGCTCTCGCCCTCCTCGGGGCAGGCGCCGCGGCCGCGGCCGACGACTACACGCTTCCCTTTTACGACCCGGCGGTTACGCTCAGCTACGGCGTCGACCGCGACAGGCTCCTGAATCGCCAGCTCGACTGGACGGGGCAGGTCTGGAACGACGGCCAGCTCCATTACGGGAGGGTCTACGACCAGCACACCGGGATCGACTACCCGATGCCACTGCTAAGCGACCTTGCCGCCGCACGCGACGGCACCGTGATCGACCGAGAGGGTGGCTTCGGGACCCAGCAGTTCGGCTCGTTCGGCAATTTCCTGCTGGTCGAGCACCCAGACGGCAAAAGGACCCTCTACTACCACCTCGCAAGCAGCGCCGACGGGGGATTGGCGGCGTCCATAGGGCAGTCGGTGGTTGCGGGGCAGCGGATCGGCCGATCAGGCTGCAGTGGCACCTGCTACGGCGCGCACCTGCACTTCGAGCTGCGCATCTGGAATGCCACGACGCGGACCTGGAACTCCACCGATCCGATGGCCGAGCGCCGCTGGACCACCTGGCCCGGACGCGTCCCCTTCCTGGCGACCTACCTTCGGGAGAACAACGCTGGCACCGAGGTCGTCGCACGTGCCAAGACGATCACCCACTGGGTCGAGTTTCGCAACGCCGGCGGCCGCACCTGGCGCAACACGGGTCTCGCCGGGAGGCTGGCGCTCGCCACCTGGAAGCCTGCGTATCACAGCTCACCGTTCCGGGCCGCCGACTGGTCCGCGGTGTGGCTGGCGACGATGGTGGACAGCGCCACGGTGGCGCCCGACGGGACCGGTCGCTTCACCTTTGGGATCCGCGGCGGCCCGGTGCCGGGCAGCTATGTCGAGACCTTCAACCTGCTGGCGCAGGACCTGCGCTGGTTCGACCACGCCAGGCTCGGCTCGTTCTACGTGCCGATCGTGGTGACCAACGTGACCCAGTGAGACCTAGCGCGAGGGCGGCGCCTGCCGCCCTCGCGCTTGAAGAGAAGTGGAGGATCCGCACCATGCAACGACCCCGCGCGATCACCGGGCTGCTGCTCATCACCGCTCTGGCCGCCTGTGCTCCTGGCCAGTCGCCGTCGGCACGTCCCTCTGGCTTCTCGCTGCCAGTCGGTTCGCCGGCATCGACCGTTACCGGCTCGCCGGTCGTGCGCCGCGAGCTGCCGTCGGGTTTCCCCGTCATCGACGGTGCCATGAGGCTCTCGCTGCCTGATGACGACGCGGGGCTGATCGCCCGCTGGACGACTGACGTAGTCGGCACGCCGGCGTACGACTTCTACGTTGAGCGGCTTCCGGCTGAGGGCTATCCGATCGAGGGGCTCTATCCCGGCGACGCCTTCGCGGTGATCCGCTTCATGGGCCCCAATGGCGAGGTCTGGCAGCTGATCATGCAGACGGCAGACCTTGTGACCACCCGGATCGAAGTGCGGCTCGACCGGCCCTAGCCCCCCGAATCGGCGGCGAGGTTCGCCCGCTGTGCCCCGGCAACGCGCGCCAGCTCAGCGGGCTCAATCGAAAAGACCGCGTCGGGCAGCCCGGCGGCCGCCCAGACCAGGGCTTGCTCGAGCAGACGCGCATCAACAAGGACGCGCAGCGGGCGTGCGTGCCCGAAGGGCGGCACGCCGCCGATCGCGAAGCCGGTCGCGGACCGCACCTCGTCTCCGTCCGCGCGCCGCACGGCGACCGCCCCCAATGCCGCCGCGAGCCGAGCCGGATCGAGCCGGTCGTTGCCCGCGACCAGGGCGACCACCGGATCCCCGTCGACCACAAAGACGAGCGACTTGACGATCTGCGACACGGCACAGCCGACGGCCCGGGCCGCGTCCTCGGCGGTGCGAGTGCCCTCCGGGAAGCGGCTCACCGTGATCGTCAGGCCGGCCGTGGCAGCGGCCGCTTCGACCCGCGCGACGTTCGGGTGGGTGGGCGGCATGGAGGCATCGGTCATGGTCGGATCATGGCACGCGTGCTACGCTCGACGCGACAACTCCATAGCGACAGGGGAGCGCGCGAGCGCTGAGAGTGCGGCAGGCCGCAGACCCTCGAACCTGATCTGGGTCATACCAGCGAAGGGAGTCGGTTTGAACCGTGCGGCGGCGCGCCCCAATCGGGTGCGCCGTTCCTGATTCCGAACGGACCGATGCGTGGTCCGGCGCGCCCCAGTCGCTCATGGCCAGAAGCAGGAGGAGCGCGCGGTGAAAGTGGTGGTCGTGGCCGGCGGCGACGCCGAGCGCGGTGACGCGGCGCATCTGGCTGACGCCGATCTGGTGATTGCCGCCGACGGCGGCGCGCAGTGGCTGGACGAGATCGGCGTGACGCCGCACCTGGTCGTGGGCGACCTCGACTCGGCGGCCCCGCGGCTGATCGAGCGGCTCGAGGCGGCGGGCGTACCGATCGAGCGCCACCCGGTCGACAAGGACGCCTCCGACGCCGAGCTGGCGGTTGCCCGGGCCGTGGAGGCCGGCGCCGACGAGGTGCTGATCCTGGGCGCGCTCGGGGGCGATCGCATCGACCACGAAATGGCAAACGTGCTCCTGCTCACCGCCCCGCGGTTTCGTCGGCACGGCGTGCGGCTCGTCCGGGGCTCGACCTCGGTCCGGGCGCTGGCCGCGGGAGAGGAGTTGCAGCTGGGGGGTGCGCTCGGCGACCTCGTCACGCTGCTGCCGATCGCCGGAGACGCCGCCGGCGTGCGGACCGAGGGGCTCCGCTACCCGCTCTCCGGCGAGACGCTGAAGGCCGGGGGCACGCGCGGCCTGTCGAACGAGGTGGCGCTCGCGCCGGCATCGGTCCGTGTTGACGCGGGCAGTCTGCTGGTCATCGAAACGCAAAAGGAGGTCGGGTCGTGACTGAAGCTGAAACGCCTCGCGAGGGCTGGCGCCTGGTGGACGTGGTGGTGGCCGCCGTCCTGGGCGTGGCCTTCGGCGCCGTCTTTCAGGGGTGGAACCTGCTCTGGACCGCCACGGCGCCCGCATTCGCCGCCCTGCCACCGCTCCAGGGGCTGATCTACGGCGTCTGGCTGCTGCCGGCAGTGCTCGTCCCGCTGGTCGTCCGTCGACCGGGTGCGGCGCTCTTCGGTGAGCTGGTGGCCGCGTCCGCATCGGCGCTCTTCGGTGCGCCCTGGGGTCTCCTGACGATCGTCTACGGCCTGATGCAGGGAGGCGCGGCGGAGATCGTATTCGCCGCCGGCCTCTACCGGCGCTGGGGCCTCGCGGTCGTGGTGCTGGCCGGTGCGGCTGCCGGAGGGGCGGCCGTGCTCCTCGACCTCGCGCTCTACTATCCCAGCTGGGCCGCCGGCTGGCAGATCGCCTATGCGGCGCTCGTCATCCCGAGCGCGGCGGTCATTGCCGGCGTCGGCGCCTGGCTGCTCGTCCGCTCGCTGGCGCGCACCGGCGTTCTCGCCGGGTTCCCGGCCGGGCGCGACCAGCCGCGGATCTGACCGGCTGATGGCGGGGATCGCCATCGAGGCCCGCGGCTGGGGCTGGCGGCACCCGGGCCGGCGCGACTGGGCGCTCCGCGGGGTCAACCTGCGCATCGAGGCGGGAGAGCGGGTGCTCCTCCTCGGGCCGTCCGGCTCGGGCAAGTCGACGCTGCTGGCCGGGCTGGCCGGACTGCTCGACGGCGGAGACTCGGAAGGGCAGCTTCTCGTTGATGGGCTGCCCCCTCGCGAGACCCGCGGGCGCGTCGGCATCCTCTTCCAGGATCCCGAGTCGCAGATCGTGATGGCGCGCACCGGCGACGAGATCGCCTTCGGACTGGAGAACCGGTGCGTCCCGCCCCCGGAGATCTGGCCGCGGGTTGACGGAGCGCTGGCCGAGGTGGGCTTCGCGTACGGGCGCGACCGCGCGACCGACGCCCTGTCCGGCGGAGAGCAGCAGCGGCTCGCCCTGGCCGCCACGCTCGCGCTGCGCCCCAATCTGCTCCTGCTGGACGAGCCGACCGCCAACCTCGACCCCGACGGCGCCGCCCTGCTGACGGCAGCCCTGCGGCGTGTCGCGGCCGATGCGGCGTCCAGGACCCTGGTCATGGTCGAGCACCGAGTGGCGACGACCCTTCCCCTGGTGGATCGGGCGGTGGTGCTGCAGGCGGGCGGCGGGGTCGTCGCCGACGGCCCTCCTGCCGACGTCTTCGCGCGTCTGGGGGACGAGCTGGCGGTTGCGGGCGTCTGGGTCCCCGGCCATCCACTGCCGCGCACCGAACGTCGATCTGACCTGGTTCCCGCGCCGCTGCTCGTCGCCAGGGAGATCGGCTACGGCTACCCGGGCGCAGGCTCGGCGGCGCTCGGCGGGGTGAGCCTGGAGCTGCGCTCCGGTGAAGCGCTGGCGGTGACTGGCGCGAACGGCTCGGGAAAATCGACGCTGGCGCTCCTGCTCGGCGGACTGCTGCGACCGAGCACCGGGAGTGTGCTCGCCAGGCAACCCCTCGCCCGGTCGCTGGGAGACGACCCCGGGCGCTGGTCCGCACGCGACCTTGCGGCTCGCGTCGGATCGGTCTTCCAGGATCCGGAGCACCAGTTTCTGACCGGTCGCGTGGTGGATGAGCTGACGATCGGCCCGGCTCAGGCGGGAGCGAACCGCTCCACGGCCCGGTCTCGCGCCGACGAACTGCTGACGCGACTCCACCTCGCTCACCTGGCAGAAGCGAATCCATTCACCCTCTCTGGCGGAGAGAAGCGGCGCCTCTCGGTGGCGACGGCGCTGGCCAGCGGGCCATCGGTCCTGATCCTGGACGAGCCGACCTTCGGGCAGGACCGCCGGACCACGATTGAGCTGCTGGATCTGCTGGCCGCGCAGCGCGATGCCGGGACCGCGATCTGCTTCGTCACGCACGATGCGGCCTTCGCCGAGGCGCTCGCCGATCGCACGCTGCGGCTGGCGTCGCCATGATCCGCTTCACACCCATTCGGCCCGACCCGGCGGCCCCCCTGCCACGCGCCAACCCGGTCGCCAAGCTGGTCGCCGCAGTCGTTCTCATGGCCGTGCTGTTCGTCTCGGCCGATCCCCTCACCGCGGCGCTGGTGCTCGCCGGTCTCGCGGTCTGCGTTCCTCTCAGCGGTGTGCCGCCCCGTGACCTGTTGGCCCGCACCTGGCCGCTGCTGCTGTCGGCGGTATCGGTCGGCGTGCTGAATGTCGTCCTCGGCTCGGCCGGCACGGGTTCCGCCGGCTGGGTCGAAGGCATCGGGCTCGGGCTGCGGCTGCTGGCGATCGCCCTGGCCGGGGTGCTCGCCCTTGCCACCACCGATCCGACCGATCTGGCCGATGCGCTGCAGCAGCAGACACGCCTCTCCCCACGGGTGGCAGTCGGGGCGCTGGCCGCCGTCCGGCTCCTGCCGATCCTCGCCGCCGAGTGGCAGATCCTGCGACTGGCTCGCCGTGCCCGTGGCGTGGAGGCCGGGCGCTCACCGGTCGC
>JBDSIN010000178.1:0-3589 GCA_039917955.1 Candidatus Limnocylindria bacterium | reverse complement strand
CGCCGCGGCCGAGGATCACGACGTCGATGTCGCCGCGCGCGGAGAGGCGGTCGAACGCACGCACGATGGCACCCGCGGCAGTCGGTCCCTGCACAATCGTTGGCGACAGCACCAGCTCGCCGATCGGATAACGGCGGCGCAGCACGTTGCCGATGTCACGCCAGACGGCGCCGACCGGTGAGGTGACGACCCCGATCCTGCGCGGCCAACGCGGCAGCGGCCGCTTGCGTGCGGGGTCGAACAGTCCCTCGTCTGCCAACCGCACCCGCAGCGCCTCGTACTGCTGGTGCAGGTCCCCGGCACCCGCGGGGGTGAGCGACTCAACGTAGACCTGGTAGGTGCCCTGCGGCTCGTAGGCGCGCACCTTGCCGTGGCAGATCACCTGCATCCCGTGGACGGGGCGCACGGTGACGCGGGCCAGCTCCTCGCGGAAGAGGACCGCCTTCACCTGGCTGGCTGCGTCCTTCAGGGTGAAGAAGCAGTGGCCGGACGGAGGGTAGGCGGGCTGACTTACCTCGCCCTCGACCCAAACGTCGGCGAGCGCCGGATCGCCATCGAGCAGGGCCCGCACGCGCCGGTTGAGGTCGGTGACGCGAAGGATTCGCGGCGCCGCGCTCGATGCCTCCCAGAGCGTGGGCCGGGCCGGGTCGTTCGTCATCGGGCCTACTGGAGACGGGTCATGTATTCGCCGTTGCGCGTATCGATGCGCAGCATGTCGCCCTCGTTGACGAAGAGCGGCACCTGCACCACCAGCCCGGTCTCGAGCGTGGCCGCCTTGCGCGCGCCGGTGGCCGTGTCACCGGCGAAGCCCGGATCGGTCTGCATGACGACCAGGTCCACCGAGACCGGCAGGTCCACGCCGAGCACCTCGGCCTCGTACATGGTGACGAGGACCTCGGTCGTCTCCTTGAGGTACTTCGCGTCGTCCCCGATCTGCGCGGCGCTCACCGTGAACTGGTCGAAGGTCTCGTTGTCCATGAAGTGAAACGCGTCGCCGTCTCCGTAGAGGTACTGCACCTTGCGCTGCTCGACGCGTGCTCGCGGCCAGCGCGTGCCGGCCTGGAAGGTGCGTTCCACGATGTCGCCCCGGCGCACGTTCTGGAGCTTGATCCGGACCTGCGCCGATCCGCGGGCCATCTTGATGTGGGTCCAGTCGAGGACCTTGAGAAGCTGCCCGTCGAGCTCGATGATGACCCCCTTCTTGACATCGCCGGTACTGATCATGTGATGACCGATGCTCCCTGTCTGCGGAGGGCCTGTGGCCGGTGGTTGGCGATCACGATGCCGGGCACTCGGCGTTGGCGCGGGCGATGTTGGCCTCGTGCTGCCCAAGCGTGACCGCAAAGTAGTGCGAGCCGTCGCGAACGCCGTTCGGGCAGCCGGCCACGAAGAAGAAGTAGCCGTTGGCCAGGTCCGGCGCGGCGACCGCCGCCAGCGAGGCGACGCGTGGCGCCGAGATCGGGCTGGGCGGCAGCCCGTCATGCAGGTAGGTGTGATAGCCGAGGAGCACCTCCGGCAGCTCGATGTCGATCGCACGCGCCGGCAACGGCGGCCACCAGTTCAGCTGCCCCCACTCGGCCAGCGGTTTGGTGGCGTTCGCGAGTGTGCCCAGTCCGTACTGGATCGTCGGGTCCGCATCGAGCCGCCATCCGCTGGTGTTGAGCCGATTGATGTAGACGCCGGCGATCAATGTCCGCTCGGAGTCCAGGACCGCCTCTCGCTCGACAATGGAGGCGACTCGCACCGCCTCGTCGATGGTCATCGGACCGCCCAGCAACGGCTGCGCCGCGATCTGGTCCCGCATCTCGGCGGTCAGCCGTGCATCGAAGGTGGAGAGGAGCAGGCCGATCAGTTCGCGGGCGGTGGTATTGGCGTCCACCCGATAGGTGTCGGGGTAGAGGTAGCCCTCCAGCGTGCGATCGACGGGCAGCGGGGCGAGGAAGTCGTATGAGCCGAGCAAGTCGGCCGGCGGATCGGTGGCCAGTGACGCGAACTCCGCGAGGTTCATCGTCAGGCGAGTCGTCCCCAGGTAGCCGACGATCTCCTCGACTCGCCAGCCCTCGATCAGGGTGATCGAGATCTCCTCGCCGGCCTCCTGGCGCAGCGCCGCGACGATCTGCGAGGGACGCAGTGACGGCGACAGGTCGTAGGCACCCGCCTGCAGGGTGCCACCGCGCTCCGCCCGGATCACGGCGTACTGGAAGGCAAGCTGGCTCTTGATCAGCCCCTTGCTGAGCAGCAACTCCCCGATCTCCGAGTCGGTCGTACCCGACTCGACGAAGACGCTGATCCGGCGACCGTCATCGCCGGCGGGCTCATCGGCCAGTGCCTCCGGTTGGTACCACTCCACGAAGTCGCGCACCAGCCCGTTGTCGACGGAGCCAGGGTGCTCCTCGACCCAGGTCATCAGTGACGGCGCCAGGGCCAGGAAACCGATGAAGATGAGCACCCCGACCAGGACCATCACGCCCGCCAGCCAAGCGGCCAGGACCACCGGCTGGAAGGTGCGGCGACGACGGATTGGCGTCTCGCGCTCATCGCGCAGCTCCCGGATGCGGGCGTTGCGGCGCTCATCGCGACTCCAGCGCGGGTCAGGGGTACGAGTCATTCGGTCTCCAGTGGGCGCGCGGGGGCGGCGCGGACGTCCAGGTATTCTTGCAGGATCAGGCGGGCCGCGACCGAGTCCAGCTCCCCGGAGCGACGGGCGGGGCGTCGGCCCGAGCCGGCGAGGTCCTCGCCGGCCTGCCAGCTCGTCAGCCGCTCATCGACGAATTCGACTGCGCCTCCGCCAACGGCCAGCTTCGCGCCGAAGGCTCGAGCGGCCGCCGCCTGCGGTCCCTCGCTGCCATCCATGTTCAGCGGAAGTCCCACCACGTACGTGTTGGTCCCCTCGGCGGTGGCGAGGTCTGTCAGCGCCTTCAGGTCAGCTGCCTCCTGCGTTCGGCGCAGTGCAGGGCGAGCAAATGCGAGGCCGGTCTCGGTGTCGCCCACCGCGACGCCGATCCGTCTGCTGCCGTGGTCAAGGCCTATCACCCGACTCATCAGCGCGGCGACTCGCCCGCCGACTCCGGCGCTACCGGCAGCACCGTAATGCGCATCGTGAGCCCCGGCACACGGTCAACCCAGGTGGGCCAGAACTCGATCTCCAGCTCACCCAGGTCGGCCAGCTCATCGCGTGCCTCGTCGACGGTCAGGCCGGCCGCGCGCTGCCGGATGGCCTCCTCGTCGATATCGGCGACCGCCATCGCGCCCACCGTTGCCTCGATGCGCATCGCATCGCCGGCCAGTGTCGCCGCGCCGATCACCGCGGTCACCGATTCGGGCACGACCGACATTCCGGCCGGAACCGATTCGACATCGGCACCAAATGCGGTGAGCCCGGCCTCCTCCGCGGCCGATCGCATGACGTAGGGCCGATCGAAGGCCAGCGCGCCGGTGAGCTCGAACGTCTCCAGGTCCTCCGTCCCGACCAGATCGTCGGGGACGGGAATCACCGGCGTCTCCTCCGCGGATGGGGCGGCATACACGCGATCAGAGGCACCGAGTCTCGACGCGAGTTGGCCGGCCAGGTCTGATCCGATCTCAGCGA
>JBDSIN010000177.1:0-7383 GCA_039917955.1 Candidatus Limnocylindria bacterium | reverse complement strand
AACATGACGCCGATCTTCTCGCGCAGCTGGTTGGTGAAGATCAGCGCGGTATTGCTGCGGTTAACCGCCCCGGTGAGCTTGCGCAGCGCCTGGCTCATCAGGCGCGCCTGGAGGCCGACGAAGCTGTCGCCCATGTCACCCTCGATCTCGGCGCGCGGCACGAGTGCGGCGACCGAGTCGATGATCACGACGTCCACCCCGTTGCTGCGAATGAGCGTCTCGGCGATCTCCAGCGCCTGTTCGCCGGTGTCCGGCTGCGAGACGAGCAACTCGTCCACGTTCAGGCCGACATTCCGAGCATAGGTCGGGTCGAGCGCGTGCTCCGCATCGATGAAGGCCACGATCCCACCGGCGCGCTGGGCGTTGGCGGCGATGTGGTAGCAGAGGGTCGTCTTGCCGCTCGACTCGGGTCCGAAGATCTCGGTGATCCGCCCCCGCGGGATGCCGCCCACGCCGAGCGCCAGGTCGAGGGCGATCGAACCGGTGGACACCACCTCGACGACGGTCTTCGCGCCCTTGTCGCCGAGCCGCATGATCGCGCCGCGCCCGAACTGCTTTTCGATCTGCAGGATGGCGGCATCGACGGCGCGGCCGCGCTCACCGGTGCGTGGGGCGGGTGTCTGAGGCTCGGCCGATGCCGCCGGGGCGTCCATGATCTCTCGGGCTCCTTCTGTCATTGGTGCCGGCGGCAGTTGGTCACGTCTCCTCGCCGGGTTCGCTGCGCGGCTTGCGCTTCTTCTTCACAACATCGACCGTCATCGGCTGATCCCAAGCCGACGCCGGCTGGATCTTGGGCGCCTTCTCCTTCGGCTTGCGCTTCTCCTGGTGGCGCGGTCGATCTCGACCCTTGGCCATCGTGTGCAAGTCCTCCGATCTTGCCGGTCGAGGTTCCGAAGCGTGCCAGAGGGGCCTTACCGGGCCCTTACCCCTGTCTTACTCGGCCTCGCCCCGGCGCTCCCCGTACTTCGCCGCCACGGCGTCCCGCAGGGATGCGAACGACCCGTCGGCGAGGGCGCCGCGGATGCTCCGCATCAGGCCCAGAGTATAGGTGAGGTTGTGGACCGAGGCGAGGCGGTAGGCGAGCAGCTCGCGCGCCCGAAACAGGTGCGCGAGATAGGCGCGCGAGTAGTCGCGGCAGGTCTCGCAGGGACAGTCGGGATCGGTCGGTCCGGGGTCATCGAGATGAACTGCATTGCGCAGGTTGAGCTTCCCGTCGGTCGTCCAGAACTGCCCGTTGCGCGCCACGCGCGTCGGCAGCACACAGTCGAACAGGTCGATACCGCGCTCGACTGCCGTGAAGAAGTCGGGCGGCGCTCCGACTCCCATCAGGTAGCGAACCCGGGGGTCGTCACCGAGGGCGTCGGCGGTCGCGTCGAGCGAATCGCGCATCTCCTGCTTGGTCTCCCCCACCGAGAGGCCGCCGACCGCGATCCCGTCGAAGGGCATCGCCGTGATGGCCGCGACGCTCTGCCGCCGCAGCTCGGGGGCGACGCCGCCCTGGACGATCCCGAACAGCGCCTGGCTCTCCCGGCTCCGTGCTTCGATGCAGCGTGCGGCCCATCGATGCGTGCGCTCCATCGCGGCGGCGATCTCGTCGCGCGGTGCGGTTGCATCGATCAGCTGGTCGAAGGCCATCGCGATATCGCTGCCGAGCGCCTCCTGGATGGCAACCGCGCGCTCCGGGGTGAGGCGCTGCGTCGACCCATCGAGATGGCTCGCGAAGGTGACGCCATCCTCGTCAACCGTCCCCAGGTGGGCGAGGCTGAAGACCTGGAACCCACCCGAGTCGGTGAGGATCGGTCCATCCCAGCTCATGAACCGATGAAGGCCTCCCAGGCGCGCGATCCGGTCGTGGCCGGGGCGCAGCGAGAGGTGATAGGTGTTCGCCAGGATCACCTGGGCGCCGACGGTTCTCAGGTCGCCGGGCGTCAGGCTCTTGACCGATGCCTGGGTGCCGACCGGCATGAACGCCGGCGTATCGATGGTGCCGTGTGGTGTCGTCAGTTGACCCAGCCGGGCGTGGCCAACACCCGTCGGACGCGAGACGAACGAGACAGGTGCGGGCATGCCAGCCAGCCTAGCCGATGAACATCGCGTCGCCGAAGCTGAAGAAGCGGTACCTCTCCGCGAGCGCAGCACGGTAGGAGCCCAGCAGCGTGTCGCGAGCGCCGATCGCGTCGGAGCCTGGCATCCCCGCCTGGACGAATGCTGTCACCAGGAGGAGCAGCGAGCTGCGGGGGAGGTGGAAGTTTGTGATCAGGGCATCAACGGTCCGAAACTGGTGGGGTGGGGTGATGTAGAGGTCCGTCCAGCCCGCGATGCCGTCCGTGGGTCCGGCCGTCTCGAGCACCCGCAGGCTGGTGGTGCCGACGGCCACCACGCGACCTCCAGCCCGCTTGGTTCGGTCAATCGCCTTCGCCGTCTCTGGCGGCACTCGGTACCACTCGCGGTGGATCCGGTGCTCATCGATGAACTCGCCCTCCAGCGGCCGGAAGGTATCGAGCCCCACGTGCAGCGTCACGCCGGCACGGCCGATGCCTCCCGCCTCGAGCGCGGCGAGCAGGCGCTCGGTGAAATGGAGTCCAGCGGTCGGCGCTGCCGCAGAGCCGGGCGGCCGCGCGTAAACCGTCTGGTAGCGCTCCGCCGGTGTCGAGCGGTCCCGGATGTAGGGCGGCAATGGCGTCTCGCCGGCAGCCGCCATGACCAGCGCTGGATCGCGGTCAAAGATCACCACCCGGGTGCCTCCGTCGAGTCGCTCCCCCACCTCGACGGTGTCGCCGCTGCGCAGCTCGAGACGGCTGCCCGGTGGCAGGCGCCGCGATGGGCGAACGAGCGCCTCGCAACGGTTCAGGCCATTCAGCATTCGAAGGAAGAGCACCTCGGCCGATCCTCCGCCGGGCCGAATCGCAGAAAGCCGCGCAGGAATCACGCGCGAGTCGTTCACAACCAGGAGGTCACCGGGCCGAAGCAGGGCTCCCAGCTCGGCAAAGGTACGGTGCTCCAGGCTTGGCTTCCCTGGCGACGACCGCGGACGGTCGAGCACCATCAGGCGAGCGGTATCGCGCGGCTCGACGGGGACCTGGGCGATGGCGCCCGGTGGCAGGTCGTACGCGAAATCGTCCACGCGGAGGCGTGCGACAGGGTTGGGTGAGCTCATCGGCCCGGACAGCGTAGCGCCCGGCCGGGAGGCCCGGCCGGGCGCCATCGGTGCGGTACGGACCCTACGCCAGGTAGGGGGCGATCCAGTCCTTGAGGAAGAAGACGGCGAAGGCGGCCGAGACGATCCACATCAGCGGGTGGATCTCGCCCATCTTGCCCTTGACCACCTTGATCAGGGTCCAGGTGATGAAGCCTGCCCCGATGCCGACGGTGATGTCGTAGGTCAGCGGCATCAGCATCATGGTCAGGAGAGCGGGAATGCCGTCCTCCATGTCCCGAACGTTGATGTCGCCGATCAGCGTAAACATCAGGTACCCGACCAGCACGAGCGCCGGCGCCGTTGCCTGGGCCGGGATGATGCCGGCCAGCGGCGAGAGCAGGATGGCGGCCAGGAAGAGGAGGCCGGTGACCACCGAGGTGAACCCGGTGCGGCCACCATCGGCCACCCCGGCGGCGCTCTCGATGTAGGTCGTGTTCGAGCTGATGCCCGCCGCCCCGCCGGCGACGGCAGCGAGCGAGTCGACCAGGAGCACCCGGCCGACGCCTGGCACGGAACCATCCTCTTCAGCCAGACCGGCCTCGGCCGCCACGGCGGTGACCGTGCCCATCGTGTCGAAGAAGTCGGTGAGCATGATGGCGAAGATCGTCAGGATCGCCGCCGTGATGCCCAGCTGGGTGAACGAGTTGCCAAGGTCGAAACTGCCCAGAGTGGAGAAGTCCGGTGTGGTGACCAGGTCACCGAGCGCCGGGACAACGGCCACCCCCGGCGGGAACGCATCGCCGCCGGTGATCGAGTTGGCGACGATGGCGATGCCGGTGGTCACCAGGATGCTGATGATCAGTGCACCGCGAACCTTCATCACCCACAGCGCGATGGTGATCGCCAGACCGGCCCAGAAGACGAACTGGGCCGGCTCGGTCGGGAAGAGAGGGATGACTGGCGGTGCGGGGCTATTGGGCGCGATCGCGCCGCCATTCACGAACCCGATGAACAGGATGAACAGACCGATGCCGACGCCGATGGCCCGCTTGAGCGAGAGTGGCACCGCATTCATCACCGCTTCTCGCAGGCCGACCAGCACCAGCACGGTGATGACCAGTCCCTCGATGACGATCACGCCCATGGCGCCGGCCAGGGTGAGTCCCTGCCCGAGCACCAGGGAGAAGGCCACCACGCCGTTGATGCCGAGGCCCGCGGCGAGCGCCAGCGGGTAGTTGCCGATCAGACCCATGGCGATGGTCATGATCCCGGCGATGAGCGCCGTGGCAGCAGCCCCCGCGACCGGGTCGAGGCCCGCTGCCGAGAGAATCGCCGGGTTGAGGAAGATGATGTACGCCATCACCATGAACGTGGTGATGCCGGCACGTACCTCCGTCCCAAAGGTGGTCCCCCGTTCCGCGAACTTGAAGTAGGACTCCACGGTATCCCTGCCCTCCATCCGTGCCGTCATCCCCTCGCGTCAAGCGGAGGCGCGGCAGGGGCCGATCCTACTCCGGCAGTTGGGGTCCGGAACCCGGATTTCGCGCACTCCTCGGCGCGGGTGTCAGCCCTGGTCGAAGAGGCCCGGTTGCGACGACGCGGCCGCCTGCGGAGGGGTCAGGCCGAGGTGTTCCCACGCGCCCGCGGTGAGCTGTCGACCGCGGGCGGTGCGGGCCAGCAGACCGATCTGCATCAGGTATGGCTCGATGACATCCTCGAGCGTCTCGACCGGCTCGCTGATGGTGGCGGCCATGGTCTGCAGTCCGACCGGGCCGCCGGCATGGTGCTCGGCGATGGCACGCAGCAACTGCCGGTCGAGCGCGTCGAGGCCGCGGTCGTCGATCTCCAGCAGGTCGAGCGCCTCCGAGGCGAGTTGTGCGCTGACCGTTGCACCCGCCGTGCCGCGCACCTGCGCGAAGTCCCGGACGCGTCTCAGCAGCCGGTTGGCGATGCGCGGCGTCCCGCGGCTGCGTCGGGCGACGATGGCGCCCGCCTCCTCATCCAGCGATACCTCGAGGATGTCCGCGCTGCGACGCAGGATCCGTTCGAGGTCCGCCTGTCCGTAATAGTCGAGCCGATAGGTCACGCCGAAACGGTCGCGCAGCGGTCCGGTGATGCTCCCGACCCTGGTCGTGGCGCCGATCACCGTGATCTGCTCGATCTGCAGCCGCACGGTCCGCGCTCCCGGCCCCTTTCCGAGCACGACGTCGAGCGCGAAGTCCTCCATCGCCGGGTACAGGATCTCCTCGACCACGTGCGACAGGCGATGGATCTCGTCGATGAACAGGACGTCGCCCTTGCCCAGCGACGTCAGGACGGCGGCAAGATCACCGGCACGCTCGATGGCGGGGCCTGACGTCGTCCGGATCTGCGCACCCATCTCGGCCGCCACGATGTTGGCCAGGGTCGTCTTGCCGAGCCCGGGTGGGCCGTACAGCAGCACGTGGTCAACCGGTTCGTCGCGGTGGCGAGCGGCGTCGATCAGGATCGCCAGGTTCTCCTTGACCCGATCCTGCCCGGCGAACTCGTCGAGCCGGCGCGGCCGCACGGTCGACTCGAGGGCGAGTTCCTCTTCACCCAGGGCGCCGGTGGCGATCCGCTCGATGGTCACCTGGCCATTCTACGGGCGCATGAGGCGCTCGAGATCGGACGGCGTGTCGATGTCGCGCGCATGCTCGGCGACCGCGATGGCGTGAACGAGAGCCAGGTTGTCGCGCAGGGTCTCGCGGAGGCCGATGTCCCCGCTCAGCCCGTCCACCAGCACAAACTGGCTCCGTTCGATGAGCAGCGGGGGCGCGAGGACGCCGCCCGCCTCCGTGGCGATGAGCGGCTTCCGGCCGCGCGCTGCAAGGATCTGGTCGATGAGCGCCGGACCGAGGAGTTGATCACCCAACAGAATGACGACCGCGCCAACCTCGTCCCGGATCGCGTCCAGGCCGAGACGCAGCGAGGAGCTCAGTCCCCGTTCGGGAAATGGGTGGCGCACCCAGCGCAGGCGCGGGTCGTTGTAGCGCGCGGGACGGGACAGCCAGACCGGAACGACCGCGGCCACCGGTGCGAGGTTCGCCGCGGCAGCAGCATCGATGGCGTGCTCGAGCAAGGTGCGCTCGCCAACCACGGCGAGCTGCTTGGGGCTTCCGAAGCGGCGCGAGGCGCCGGCCGCCAGGATCACCGCGCCGACCGGCTGTTCTCCCTCCATCGGTCCATATACTGCGCGAAATGCGCGCCCGATATGGCCATACCAATCTCGTGGCAGGCGACTGGCGGCGGCTGGCCGCGTTCTGCACCGAGCTGTTCGGCTGCGTCGCGGTCCCGCCGGAGCGCGACTACCGCGGTTCCGCTGTGGAGGCCGGGACCGGAGTTCCGGGTGCCGCGCTGCAGGGCGTTCACCTGCGGCTTCCAGGCCACGGCGATGACGGGCCGACCCTCGAGATCTACGGATACGAGACCAGCCTGGAGCCGCTGTCGACGGCCGCGAACCGTCGCGGGTGGTGCCATGTCACTGACCCGGAAGGCAACATCGTCGAACTGCAGGCCTGGACGGCGCCCGCGTGAGCAAGGAGGCGGGACCGGGGACGGTGGACCTGCTGATCACGGGCGGGACCCTGGTCGACGGCAGCGGATCGCCGCCACGCCCGGGCACCGTCGCCGTGCTTGACGGCCGGCTCCACGTCGGCGCCGCCGACTGGGACCCGGCCGCGGCCCGCACCATCGACGCGACCGCCCGGATGGTCGCCCCGGGCTTCATCGACCTCCATTCCCATGGAGGGCTGGTGATGCTGGCCGACCCGCGCCACGAACCGAAGGTCCGGCAGGGCGTGACCACCGAGGTGATCGGCGTGGACGGCAACGGCTACGCACCCTTTGCGCGGCGCGAGGATCTGCTCGCCTTCGTGGAGCTCAACGGCGGCCTGGACGGTCGCCCGGAGATCGACTACGACTGGGGCTCGGTCGCGAGTTACATCGACCGCTACGATCGAGGGCAGGCGGTCAATGTCGCCGTGCTGATCGGCAACAGCGCTCTGCGCATCGGCGCCATCGGGTGGGAAGACCGCCCGGCCGACACCCAGACCCTTGCCAACATGCGCGCCATGCTCCGCGAGGCGTTGGAGGAGGGTGCCTTCGGCGTGTCGAGTGGCCTCGACTATCCGCCGGGCTCGTTCGCGTCGACCGATGAGCTGGCTGCCCTGACGAACGAGGTGGCGCGACTCGGCGGCTTCTATCACACGCACGTGCGCTACCCC
>JBDSIN010000176.1:0-8165 GCA_039917955.1 Candidatus Limnocylindria bacterium | reverse complement strand
TATAGCCGGCGATGTTGCGGACCCCGCGCTGCGCGAACTCGTGGTACCGGCTCTCCATGGTGCCGACCGTCCACTTCAGGGCGTTGACCGCCTTGTCGTTGTCAACGATCACCTCGCAGAGCAGATGTGGGATCCCCTTGTACTGGGCCATCTCGACCCGCTTGGGGTCGATCAGGATCAGCTTCACCTCGGTCGGCGAGGCGCGCATCAGCAGCGAACAGATGATCGCGTTCACGCATACGCTCTTGCCCGAGCCGGTGGCACCGGCGATGAGCACGTGCGGCATACGCGCCAGATCGGCGCTGAACGGCTGACCGGCGACGTCCTGGCCGAGCCCGAAGGCGAGCTTGCTGCGATCTGCGGCCTCCTCGAAGTTACTCGATGCGAGGACCTCCTTGAGGGTGACCAGGTCAAACGCCGTGTTGGGGATCTCGATCCCCACGTACGCCTCGCCCGGTATCGGCGCCTGGATGCGGATGCTGCGAGCCTTCAGATCGAGCGCCAGGTTGTCGGCCAGCCCCTCGATCCGCGAGAGCTTGATCCCGGGCTCGACGTCGAGCGCGTACTGGGTGACGACCGGCCCCTCCTGGATCCGCGCGACCTTCACGCCAATGCCGAAGTGCGCAAGCGTGTCCCGAATGCGCTGGCCCTTGGCCGTCAGATCGAGCTGCCCGGCGCTGCTCTCGGGTCCATCGTCGAGCATGCCCAACTCCGGAAGCTCCCAGCTGCGAGTCGCGGGCTCGAGGGCCGCGTCGATGACTTCGTGCTCCTCCACCTCCGCCAGGTGCGCCGATTCGCCGGTCTCGAGCTCCTCGACGGTCAGCGTCTCGGCCGGTGCCGTCTGGGCCTCGGCCACGACTCCCGTCGCCACGTCGCGGGGGCGCGCCGGCATCGCCGACACACCTTCGGTCGGGCGGGATCTGCGCAGGATGAGCGGCTGCTCCTCCTCGCTTCCACCGCCCAGCGCCGAGCGGACGCGATCCATCACGCTGCGCGATCCGGCGTGGGCAGCGGGGACGACCTTCTCCGGCCGTCCCGGGCGCTCGGGAAGTCGGCGGGCGTCACGCTCCGCTAGTTCGGCTCGTTCGTCGCGGCGACTGAGCCAGGCGGCGGCCAGGTCGCCGACCGTCATGTTGAAGTAGAGGAGGAGGCCGACCAGCAGGGCCAGTCCCATCACGGCCCACGCGCCGGCCGTCCCGATCGCGCCATTCAGCGCGGTGCTGACCGCATACCCGATCGCTCCCCCACCGTCACCGCGATCCACGCCGGCGCTGCCGTCGCCCCCGACCAGGTGGAACGTGCCAAGCAGCGAGGCCGCCATGACTGCGGCGCCGCTGGCGGCCATCCATCGTTCCGCCGGCATCGTCTTGAGCCAGAGCATGAACGCGAAGCCGGCCAGCAGGATCGGGGCGAAGGCGATCCCCCATCCGAGCAGGTAGGTGAGCACGTCGTGCCAGGGCTGAATGATCGCACCCGCCCCGGGCGCAAACAGCGCAATGGTGCTGACGATGGCCGCCACCAGCAGCAGGAGGGCCAGCAGCTCGCGCGCCACGCGCCCGCTGATGCGAAAGGTGGTCGCTGCGCGTCGGCGGCGCGACCCCCGGCGTCGGGATCCGCTTGATCGTCGGCTCGACACGCCGGGTCTAAACCTCCATCACGATCGGCAGGATCATCGGCCGACGCTTGGTCTTCTCGAAGAAGAATCTCGACAGCGTGTCGTGGATCTTGGACTTCAGGTAGCCCAGTTCGGCTCCATGCGCGTCGTGCTGTGGCTGGCTGAGGGCGGCCACGAGGTGGTCCGCCGCTGCCGCCATCATCGGGTCCTCGGGGTCCTGCAGGAACCCGCGACTCACGAGGTCGGGCCGGGTCACCGGTTGGCCGGTCGCACGGTCAACGGTGAGGGCCACCATCACCACTCCGTCCGAGGCGAGCATCCGACGGTCGCGCAGGATGACGCCATCGATGCCGTCCACCGCGGCCATGCCATCGACCAGAACCGCCCCCGCCGGAACGCTGCCGGCGAGCCGGGCGCGCGTCCCGTCGAACTCGACCACCTGGCCGTTCGCCAGCACGAAGATGCCATCCGCCGGCACGCCCGCTCCTTCGGCAAGCAGCGCGTGCTGCACGAGCATCCGGTACTCACCGTGGATCGGGATGAAGTGCCGCGGCTTCACCAGGCCGAGCATCAGCTTCAGTTCCTCGCGCGAGCCGTGGCCCGACACGTGACAGTGCTTCAGCGGCTCGTAGTGAACCATCGCCCCTTCCTTGAAGAGATTGTCGATCGTCTTGGCGACCGCCTCCTCGTTGCCGGGGATCGGTGAGGCGGACACGATCACCGTGTCGCCCGGTTCCACGGTGATCGACCGATGGTCTCGATTGCTCATCCGGGTCAGGCCGGACATCGGCTCGCCCTGCGAACCGGTGGTCATCACGACCAACTGGTCCTTCGGCAGGCGACCGAGCGAGTCCTTCTTGAGCAGCGTCCCGTCGCGCGAATCGAGGTAACCCAACTCGAGCGCGATGGCGATGTTCTGCTCCATGCTCCGCCCAAGGGCGACCATCTTCCGCCCGTTCGCCCAGGTGGCGTCGATCACCTGCTGCACACGCCCGATGTTGCTCGCGAAGGTGGCCACGATCACGCGCCCGGTCGCCTCGCCGATGAGCTGATGCAGCGAGTCGCCGACCGTCGTTTCGGAGAGCGTGTAGCCGTCGCGCTCGGCCCGCGTCGAATCGGAGAGGAGGAACTCGACCCCCCGGTTGCCGATCTCGGCGATCAGGCCCAGGTCGGCACGCCGGCCATCAGGGGGGGTGTGGTCGAATTTGAAGTCGCCGGTGTGCACGATGGTGCCGAGTGGCGTGGTGATCGCGTACCCGAGCCCATCGGGGATGGAGTGGTTGACCCGGAACGGGGTGATCGCAAAGGCGCCGATTCGGAACTCGACCCCCGGCTCCACCACCTCGAGGCGAGTCTGCCCGAGCAGCTTGTGCTCCTTGAGCTTGCCGGTCACCAGGCCGGCGGTCAGCCGGCTGGTGTAGATCGGCGTGCCCGGGATCTTGGGCAGGATGTACGGCAGCGCGCCGGTGTGATCCTCGTGTCCGTGGGTCAGCAGGATCGCCTGAACGCGGTCGCGGTTCTGCTCAAGGTAGGTGGCATCGGGGATGACCAGGTCGATGCCGAGCATATCGGGGTCCGGGAAGGCGAGGCCGCAGTCGACCACCAGGATCTCCCCGGCGACCTCGATGACGGTGATGTTCTTGCCAACCTCGCCCACTCCGCCGAGCGGAATGATGCGCAGTGTGTCTGACATGGTGCTCCTAAAAGAGGGGTAGTTGTTCGGTCTCATCGACCGATGTCGCCGGCTCCAGTGGCGCCGGTTCGGGAGTAGTTTGCGGGACCGATGCCATCCGCTCGACCTCGAGGGTCTCGCGTGCGGCCAGCAGCGCGGCCGGCAGTCCCCGCATGTCGGTGAACAGGGTCTCGCGCAGCGAGGACTGATGCAGCGCCGCAGCTGGATGGTACATCGGGAAGATGAAGTGGCCGCCCGATCGGCGCAGCGCTCCGTGGACCGCCCCGATGCGCGCGTCGGGCAGGTAGCGACGCAGCGAGTGCCGGCCGAGCGTCACGATGACCACCGGATCAAGCGCCTCCTCCTGGCGGTCGAGGTATGGGCTGCAGGTAGCGATCTCTTCCGGTTCGGGATCCCGGTTGCCCGGCGGTCGGCACTTCACCACATTCGCGATGAAGACGTCCTCGCGCGCCCAGCCGATCGCTCGCAGCAGCTCGTCGAGCAGTTGCCCGGCGGGGCCGACGAACGGTCGGCCGGTCGCATCCTCGCGGGCGCCGGGGCCCTCCCCCACCAGCAGGACGTCACTCAGCGGATTCCCTTCGCCGGGGACCGTGCGGTTGCGACCCGCGTGCAGCGGGCATCGAGTGCAGCCACCGATCTCGGCGGCGATCTGCGCCAGCGCCTCCGCGCCCATCCGGGTGGCGACCCTCCCTGCTCTTCAGTTGCGACGCCGCCACGGCGGCGGCGTCGCCATCGGTTGCTAGGACTGGTTCGCGCCCGTCTTGGCCATGTGCCGCTCCATCGCCGCGCGGCGGCTCAGGTTGACGCGGCCCATGCGATCCACCTCGGTGACAATCACCATCAGCTCGTCCCCGATGCTGACCACGTCCTCGACGCGAGCCACCCGGACATCGGCGAGCTGGCTGATGTGCACCAGGCCCTCCTTGCCGGGAAGGATCTCGACGAAGGCTCCGAAGTTCATGATCCGGGTCACCTTGCCGAGGTACTCCTTGCCGACCTCGACGTCGCGGGTGAGCCCCTCGATCCAGGCGATCGCCTTCTGCGCCGCCTCGACGGAGGTGGCCGCGATCTGGATCGTGCCGTCGTCCTCGACGTTGATCTGGGTTCCGGTCTCGGCCACGATCTGGCGGATCACCTTGCCGCCAGAGCCGATGACGTCGCGGATCTTGTCGACCGGGATCTTGATGGTGGTGATCCGCGGCGCGTACGGCGACAGCTCTGAACGGCTGGCGCTGATCACTGCGGTCATCTTGTCCAGGATGGCGAGCCGGGCCACGCGGGCCTGCTCGAGTGCGTCACGCATCGTCGCGATGGTGATGCCCTGCACCTTGATGTCCATCTGCAGCGCGGTCACGCCCTCAGCGGTCCCGGCCACCTTGAAGTCCATATCCCCGTAGGCGTCTTCCTTGCCGGTGATGTCGGTGAGGACCGCATACCGACCGGTTGCCGGATCGGTGATCAGGCCCATCGCCGCGCCGGCGACCGGGGCCTTGATCGGGACGCCCGCGTCCATCAGGGCCAGGGTCGAGCCGCAGGTGCTGGCCATGCTGGTCGAGCCGTTGCTGCTCACCACTTCGGAGACGATGCGGATCACATACGGGAACTCATCGGCTGTCGGCAGGACCGGCAGCAGGGCGCGCTCGGCGAGCGCACCGTGGCCGATCTCGCGACGACCGGGGCCGCGCATCGGGCGGGTCTCACCGACCGAGTACGGCGGGAAATTGTAGTGGTGCAGGTAGCGCTTCTCGGTCTCCGGCGAGATCGTGTCGAGCCGCTGCACATCGCTGGACGGTCCCAGCGTGGCGATGCTCAACGCCTGCGTCTGGCCACGCGTGAAGATTCCCGAGCCGTGGGTGCGCGGCAGCACGCCAACCTCGACCGAGATCGGTCGGATGGTCTTCGTGTCGCGCCCATCGATCCGGATGTTCTCCGAGAGGACCAGCTCGCGCGAGGTTGCCTTGGTCAGGACCTCCATGAGCGGCGAGGCGATGCCGTGCTGACGACGCAGGTCCTCGAGTCGCTCCCCCTGCTCGGCGCGGTTGTAGTCTTCGCGGCCGCGGCGGATCTCAGCGGCGATGTCGCCGCGGATCCCGTCGAGGCGCTCGGCCAGTCCGGTCGTCAGGTCGATGAAGAGCTCGGCGGTCGCCTCGGCGTCCGGCATGGCGCGGTGCGCCGCTGCATGGTCGCGGCCGAAGACAAAGCGCACCAGGTCACCGAGCTTGTAACTCCCCGCATCGGGGTAGAGCTGGTAGGCGAGCTCGAGGGTGTCGTACACCGCCTTCGGCTGCCAGTTGGCCTCGCTCGGCATGTGGCGCAGGACGAACGGCAGGTCGAATCCGACGTTGTGCGCGACGACCGGGGTGTCACCGGCCCAGGCGGCGAACTTGGTCAGCACCTCGGCGGCGGTTGGCGCAGCGGCCACGTCGGCGTCGCTCAGACCATGGATCTGGTGTCCCACGATCGAGCGTCCCGGGTTGGCCAGGCTCTCGAAGCGGTCAACTACCTTGCCGCCCTTCACGCGCAGTGCGGCGATGTCGACGATGTAGCCGTTCTCCGGCTTCATGGCCGTCGTCTCGACGTCGAAGACGACGAACTCAGCCTTGCCGGTCGCCAGTTCCGCTCCGAGCCTGACGATCGAATCGGCCTTCGGGCCGAGGAAGGGCATCTTCTTCGCCTTGCCCGCCGTGGCCACCAGGCGATCCTGGAGGTCGATGCTCTTCTGCAGTTCGGCGTGCGCGTACTCGATCGCGTCGGCCATGAGTGCCTCGGGCAGGATCTTGGCGCCCGCCTCGACCATCATCACCGCTTCGCGGGTCCCGGCCACGACGAGGTCGAGCGAGCTGCTGTCAAGCTGCGTGGTGGTCGGGTTGGTGACGAAGGCGCCGTCGATGTAGCCGACGCGCACCGCGCCCACCGGCCCGAGAAACGGGATGCTGCTGATGGAGAGTGCCGCTGAGGCGCCGTTGATGGCGAGGATGTCGGGATCATTCTCCTGGTCGGCCGACAGCACGGTCAGGACGATCTGGACTTCCTGCTTGTAGCCCTTCGGGAAGAGCGGGCGGATCGGCCGGTCGGTCAGGCGCATCGCCAGGATGGCGGCCTCCGACGGGCGCGACTCGCGCTTGATGAAGCCGCCGGGGATCTTGCCCGCGGCGTACATTCGCTCTTCGTAGTCGATGGTGAGCGGGAAGAAGTCGATCCCCTCGCGCGGCTCGCCGGAGACCGCGGTCGCCAGCAGCACGGTGTCGCCGTAACGAACGAGCACGGCGCCATCCGCCTGTTCGGCGAGCTTGCCCGCTTCGAGCGAGAAGGTCTGGGCGCCGATCTCGGCGTCTACTTTGATTGCCACATGTTCCTCCGAGTGTCAGTGTGTGCCCGTGCGCGCCTCGGCGCTCATCCCGGAAACCGTCCCGGTCTTCGGGCACGGTGTGGGCGGCGGCCTTAACGGGCGCAGCGGGCGATTGGTTGGTCGGCGCCGTTGAGCGCCATGGGTTCCGGCACGAACGCTGTGCCGGATCCGCGTGACCGGGCGCGCGGCGCACGGTATGCGTGTGTCTGGTTAGCGGCGCAGTCCAAGCCGCGCGATCACGGCGCGGTAACGGTCAACGTCATTGCGGACGAGGTAGGCCAGCAGCCGACGGCGCTGACCGACGAGCTTGAGCAGTCCTCGGCGCGAGTGGTTGTCGTTCTGGTACGTGCGCAGGTGCTCCGTCAGAGACTTGATACGCTCGGTCAGGAGCGCGATCTGTACCTCGGGGGAGCCGGTATCGCCATCGTGTGTGGCGTAGTCGTCCATGATCGCGCTCTTCGCGTCCTTGGCGAGCGGCACCTATTCCTCCAACAGTCATTCCTAGTCGTGGGCATCGTACCAGACCGGCCCCTCCCCTGTTCCGGCCCATCTCGACCAGAGGCTGTCAGGTGGGCGTTGAGTGCTCGTCGGCAAGGGCACGGCGGGTGTCGGCCACGTCCCGATGCATCTGCTCGGCGAACGCCCCGGCGGTCGGGAAGTGGAGCTCATCACGCAGGCGGCAGAAGAGCTCGACGGCGATGCGGTGGCCGTCCAGGTCCCCGTCGAAATCGAGGAGGTGAGTCTCGACCAGGATGGCGCCGTCATCGTGGTCGATCGGGCGGACACCGATGCTGACCAGCGCCGGTTGGGCAGCCGTCGCACCCTCCGACATGTCCGTGACGAAGCCCGCGTAGACGCCGGTCCGGGGCATGGCAGGCACATAGTCGAAGCCGATGGTGGCGCTCGGGAATCCGATCTCGCGCCCGCGGCCATCTCCGGGGACCACGGTGCCCTCCAGGTACGCCCCTGCACCGAGGAGTCGGGCGGTCGCGACGTCGCCGGCGTCGATCGCCTCGCGCACCCGGCTCGACGAGACGACCTCCCCACCAACGAGCACCGGTTCCACAACGATGATGTCAAAGCCGCGCTCCAGACCCAGCTCACGCATGCGTGCGACCGTCCCGCCCCGATTGCGGCCGAATGCGCTCTCCGGTGACATGACCAGCGCGCGCAGATCGAGAGCCGGAGTGAACGCCGCCAGGAAGTCCTCGGCCGACAGCGAACGCAGCGTCGCATCAAAGCGGATCGCCAGCGCCCAATCCACGCCCAGGTGTCGGATGCGCGACAGGTTAGTCGCCGGCGGCGCGAGATATGGCACCACCAGCCCGGGTCGCAGGACCTCCTCCGGATGCGGGTCGAACACGAGCGCCACGCTCCTTACGCCGCGTTCGACCGCCCCGGACCGGGCAGCCTCGAGGATCGCGCGGTGACCGGCGTGCAGGCCGTCGAATACGCCCATGGTGAGTACGGCAGGCCCGATCGGTGGCAGACCTCCCACGCCGACCGTC
>JBDSIN010000175.1:0-2791 GCA_039917955.1 Candidatus Limnocylindria bacterium | reverse complement strand
GACGCGGCCATGATTGCCAGCGCCTCGACGGGGCTGGGAAAGTCGTAGGCGTCGAAGCGCCCCGATGCCACAAAAGGCGCCAGCTGAAACGGCTTGGCCGCCGAGCGCAGGAAGATGAACTCGTCCGGGTTGCCCGCCGATGCGATCAGCTCACCGCTCGGAGAGACAACAGCGATGGAGCCCCGGTGACGGGATTCGACTCGGTCGCCGCGGGTGACCTCGACGAGGACGGCAGCCCGGGGATCGGCCACGCCGCTGCGTGACCTCGACCGCTAGGAGTTGCTGCCGGATCCGCTGGCGGCGGGCTCGCTCGGCGGCGCGGACTCCTTGGCGAAGACGCTCCCCTGACCTGCGGCGACGGGCTGCACGGCTCCCTTGGCCGGCGATGCGGCCGGTGCCGGGGCGGACGGAATGGCAGACGCCGCGGCGCGGCCCTCGGGAGTCATGATCACGCCGCCCTCGAAGTGAGCGCCCTCGCGGACGACCAGCACCTGCGCCTTGACCTTGCCCTTGACCCGGCCAGTCGAGCCGATCTCGAAGCGGCCGCCGCAATTGACGTCGCCCTCGAAGTCGCCATTGATGATCACGTTGGCGGCACTGATGGTGCTGCGGACCTTGGCCTGGGGGCTGATGATCAGGGTGCCGGAGCACTCGATCTCGCCGGTCGCCTCGCCCTCGATCCGCAGATCGCGATCGCTGACGTACTTACCATTGAAGCGGGCGTGGGGATCGATGACGCTCTCGTTGCCGGGGTCGGGCCGGCGATAGTCCATCGGGCTGGGAGTCATCTCGGCCTCGTTGGGGAAACTGTCTGGGTAAAGATTGCCGACGACATCCTCACGGAGGTCGGAATCCGGCTTGTTGTCTCGCTTGGTTCCGAAGACCACGGCAGGCTCCTTCCTCGCGTCGCGGGCGCACTACGCCGGCACAGGGCGCGACGAATCGGTGCAGAGGCCGATAGCCTACCAGCCCCGGGACAATCGAGGTAGTGGGTAGAATCGACACCGATGGACCTCTCGGCGCGCTACCCCAATTTGCACATCAGCCGGCATCCGCTGGTGGCGCACAAACTGGCCCTCCTACGGGACCGCTCAACCGAGCCGAAGAAGTTCCGCGAGCTCGTCCGGGAGCTCTCCTGGCTGCTCGGGTACGAGTCGATGGCCGACCTGGCGACCCAGCCGATCACCATCGAGACGCCCCTCGAGCCGATGGCGGCGGAGGAGCTCGCGCCGAAGGTCGGTCTCATCCCGGTGCTGCGTGCCGGGCTGGGGATGGTCGACGCCATGCTCGAGCTGATGCCGTCGGCCGAGGTGTGGCATATCGGCCTCTACCGCGACGAGCGGAGCCTCAAGCCGGTCGAGTACTACAACAAGCTGCCCGATGCGGCCACCGTCCAGATCTGCCTCATCCTCGACCCGATGCTCGCCACCGGTGGGTCGTCCGCGGCCACCGTAGACATCCTCAAGCAATGGGGGGCGGCGCGGATCAAGCAGGTGTCGCTGATCGCAGCGCCCGAGGGGGTGGCAACGCTGTCGGCTGCCCACCCCGACGTCGACATCCACGTGGGCGCCGTGGACCGGGCGCTCAACGAGCGCGGCTACATCGTGCCGGGGCTGGGGGATGCGGGGGACCGCCAGTTCGGGACCTTCGCCGGTCCATCGTCCGAGCCGGGGCACGATCCGGGGGACGAGACCGCAGAGGTGGTGCGCCGCCTGCAGCGCAACCTGATCGGCGACCAGTAGGGCCCCTCGCGCGGTTGTCGCCGTCGCCCGGCCGACCGCATTCATCAGCGTTCAAACGCCACGGCATTGGTGCGACCGGCGAGGGGGCGACAGCGGCCGCTCCTCCGCCGTCCGAATCGCGGGGTGCTTGAGGCGGCGATCGGTGCGCCGAAATGGGGATGCCGTCGGTCACGCCAATTCCATGACGTTTGACAGTCCGTCGCCAATTTCCGGGCAACGAAATGTCCCGAAGGAACCGCCGCCGGTCCGTTGATGCAATCTCGGGTGCCCTTGGCTGCCCCTTCGGGACAACCAGAGAATAGGCGCCGGGCGTAGGGCAGCGCAACCCCAGTTATCCCCGACTTGCGGACGAAGATGCGGACTTGTCCACATCCAATCCCCGCCACCGACCAGACGCGTCCGGGACGGCCCGGGAGTCAGGCGCTAGGCTGTGCGCGATGGAGAAGCGTCGCGTGCTGTTCGTGTGCATACACAACTCGGCTCGCTCCCAGATGGCCGAGGGGATGCTCCGCGCCTGGGCCGGCGACCACTTCGAGGTTGCGAGCGCCGGGACCGAGGCAACCGGTGTCCATCCCGAAGCGATCACCGTCATGGACGAGCTGGGGATCGACCTGCGGGGGCACACCAGCAAGACGGTTGCCGGGTTCGTCGGCCAGACGTGGGACTACCTGATCCCCGTCTGCGAGGAGGCATGCGAGGCCTGCCCGTACGTTCCGGGGGCGAAAGCAGTGCTGCGCTGGGCATTCGATGACCCGGCTGCGGCGACCGGGACCGATGCGGAGCGACTTGCCGTCTTCCGCGCCGTCCGCGACGCGCTCGGCGCGCAGATCCGCGAGTTCATCGCCACCGCCTGACTCAACCCGGAGCGGTACACTCGGGGCACTCATCGTCGAGGATTCCCATGCCCGATTCCCATGTGAAGGTTGCCGTCACCGGCGCCGCCGGACAGATCGGTTACGCGCTCCTGTTCCGGATCGCCTCCGGACAGATGTTCGGACCCAGGACCACCGTTGACCTGCATCTCCTCGAGCTCGAGGCGGCCCTCCCGG
>JBDSIN010000174.1:0-5149 GCA_039917955.1 Candidatus Limnocylindria bacterium | reverse complement strand
CTGATCGGCATCGGTACAATACGCCGCGTTCCTCCGCCCGTCGGCGGACGGGCAAGCCCAGGGCACGATTCGGAAGTGGACCCGCCCGCGGACCCGCTTCGCCGTTCACGATGAGGAGCTCGAGACGATCTGATGCCACGACCGGCGGCCCGCCGACGCCTGCGGACCCTCCTCCGGGCCGGAGTCCCCCTCCTGTTGATCGCCCTGCTGGCCGCGTGCGGCATGGTGCCGCCCGAGCCGGAGACCCGTGAGGCCAAGGAGGTCTACCTCCTCTACAACATCGTGCTGGTGATGGGACTCGTCGTCTTCGTCGGCGTGGAGGGTTTCATCATCTACGCGATCGTCCGTTATCGGCGCCGCGACGACCGTCTGCCGACGCAGACGCACGGCAACAACCTGATCGAGCTGGTCTGGACCGCGATCCCGACGGTCATCGTTCTGATCCTGTTTGTTCTCTCGACGCTGACACTCAACTCGATCTCGACGCGGGCCGCGAACCCCGGCGTGACGATCGAGGTGACTGGCTTCCAGTGGCAATGGACCTTCCATTACCTCGACGGCGACGCGGATGCCGCCAACGACGTCTCGGTGACTGGCTCGGCCGCGACGCCTCCGGTGATGGTCGTTCCGGTCGGGGAGCCGATTCGCCTGATCCTGCGCTCGGCCGACGTGATCCACTCCTTCTACGTCCCTGACTTCCTCGTGAAGCGTGACCTGATCCCGCTGGGCGAGGGAGCTCCCAACGAGCTGGAATTCACCGTCAGCGACCCCGGTACCTACGCCGGCCAGTGCGCGGAGTTCTGTGGCCTGCTCCACGCGCGGATGACCTTCAGCGTGCAGGCAATGACGGGCGCCGAATATGACGCGTGGTTCGCGGCCGCCCAGTCGGGTGCTACCCCCGGCCCCACGGTCGCCCCGGGTTCCGCGGTGGTGAGGCTCAGCGCCGAGCAGATTGCATTCAGCACGCACGCACTCGAAGCGCCCGCCGACCAGCCGTTCACCCTCGAGTTCACCAACAATGAGGCCGTTCCGCACAACGTCGCCATCTATGACGGCGAGACCGAGCTCTTCCGCGGCGACAACCTCAACAGCGCGGGAGTCATCTCGTACGAGGTCCAGGCGCTGCCGCCCGGCGAGTACACCTTCATCTGCAACATCCATCCGGTGCCCGACATGACCGGCACGCTGACCGTCCGCTGAGCGCAGGAGCAGAACGAGACCGATGGCAACCACCGCGCTGAGCCCGCAGTCGAAGAGCTACCGGCGATCCTGGGTGATCGAGTGGCTGACCACCGTTGACCACAAGAAGATCGGGATCCTGTACATCCTCAACTCGTTCTTCTTCTTCTTCGCGGCCGGCATCCTGGCCCTGCTCGTCCGCTCCGAACTCGCGGTTCCGGGGCTCCAGTTCCTCGATGAGGGGACCTACAACCAGGCCTTCACCATGCACGGCACGGTCATGGTCTTCCTCTTCATCGTGCCGGTGCTGTCGGGCTTCGCCAACTACATCGTCCCGCTGCAGATCGGCGCGCCGGACATGGCCTTCCCGCGGATCAATGCGCTGAGCTTCTGGTTCCTCCCGCTCGGCGGCATCCTGCTCTTCTCCGGCTACCTGTTCGGCGGGGCCGCGGCGGAAGGCTGGACGCTCTATACGCCGCTCTCCGGACCCACCTACGCCAGCGGCGTCGGCACCGACCTGTGGCTGATCGGTCTGCTGCTGGTGGGGACCGCCTCGATCCTGGGATCGGTCAACTTCATCGCCACCATCTTCAAGATGCGGGCGCCGGGGATGACCCTCTTCCGGATGCCGATCCTGGTCTGGACTGTCCTCGTCACGGCCACTTTGATCCTGCTCGCGACCCCGGTGCTGGCGGCCGGCATGATCGCCCTCTTCATCGACCGCAATTACGGTGGCGCCTTCTTCGACCCGAATACAGGAGGCAATCCGGTCCTCTGGCAGCACCTCTTCTGGTTCTTCGGCCACCCCGAGGTCTACATCGTCATCCTGCCGGCGATGGGCGTGGTGAGCGAGATCCTGCCGGTCTTCACCCGTCGGCCACTCTTCGGGTACCGAGCCTTCGTGTACGCCACCATCGCCATCGGTCTCCTCTCATTCAGCGTCTGGGCGCATCACATGTTCACCACCGGGCAGGTCTTCCTGCCGTTCTTCAGCTTCATGACCGCCCTGATCGCAGTCCCGACCGGGGTGAAGATGTTCAACTGGATGGCGACCCTGTGGCGCGGATCGATCACGTTCGCCACGCCGATGCTCTTCGCGCTCGGGTTCCTGTCGATGTTCCTGATCGGGGGGATCAGCGGCGTCATGCTCTCGGCGCCGCCGATCGACTTCCACCTGCAGGACACCTACTTCGTGGTCGCGCACCTGCACTACGTCTTCTTTGGCGGAAGCGTCTTCGGCGTCTTCGCGGCGACCTACTACTGGTTCCCCAAGATGACCGGGCGGCGGCTGAATGAGCCCCTCGGCAAGGTCCACTTCTGGATGCACTTCATCGGCTTCAACCTGGCCTTCTTCCCGATGCACGAGCTCGGCATCCAGGGCATGCCGCGCCGCATCGCCGACTACTCGCCCGATGCCGGCTGGACGCTGTGGAACCTGGTCTCGACCGGCGGTGCCTTCCTGATCGCGGCGAGCATCCTGCCCTTCCTGGTCAACGTGGTGGCGACCTTCATCAACGGGGAGAAGGTGGGCGACGATCCGTGGGAGGGCAATACGCTGGAGTGGGCCACGAGCTCACCGCCGCCCGCGCACAACTTTGACAAGCTGCCGCCGATTCGCAGCGAGCGGCCCGTCTTCGACCTGCGGCACAAGCACGACGCGGAGCACCCCGCAGCCGAGGGCGGACTGGTGGAGGGGGACCACTGATGAGCGCGGAGTCACCGACGATGCACGGCGCCGACGAGCATCTGCCCATCAGTCACCGCGAGGCCGGCATGCCGACCGCGCTGGTCGGGATGCTGCTCTTCATCGCCAGCGAGGTGATGTTCTTCGGCGGACTCTTCGCCGCGTACTTCAACGCTCGCGCCATTCATGCCGGGGAGTGGGGACCGCCGTCGGGTGCGCCGGAGCTGGAGATGCTGCCGGTCGCCCTGCCGATCACCATCATCCTGGTCGCCTCGAGCTTCACCATGCAGTTCGGGGTGTGGGCCATCCGCCGCGGCGACCAGCGGGCGATGCGCAACTGGACGATGCTCACGCTGGCGCTCGGCGTGCTCTTCCTGATCGGGCAGATCTACGACTACACGACCCTCGGCTTCGGTATCGGCGACGGCGCCTTCGGGACCGTCTTTTACACCCTCACCGGATTCCACGGTGCGCACGTATTTGGCGGCGCGGTGGGGCTCACCATCCTCTCGGCGCGAGCCGCGCAGGGCCAGTTCAGCCGCCGCAACCACGTGGCCGTCGAGGCGATCAGCATGTACTGGCACTTCGTGGACGTGGTCTGGATCGCCCTCTTCTCCACGCTGTACTTCCTGCGCTGACGAGGCCGGCGATATGAACGACACAACATTCGGCTACCTGCTCCTGGCGATCGGGATCGTCTTCGCCCTCGGCGTCATCTACGCGCTGACCAGCCACATCGGCTCGGCCCAGAGGGCAAAGCCGAAGGTGCCGCGCGGCGTCCATCTGCCCAACCCCAGCCCGCTGCCGGTGATCATGGCGGTGGGAGGGGCGCTTCTCGGGGCAGGACTCGCCTTCCGCGGCGACGACCAGCCGATCGCCAACCCGTGGCTGGCCGTGCCGGGCCTGGTGGTCTTCGTGTACGGCATCTTCGCCTGGGTGCGGGCCGCCGGACGTGAGTGGGACGAAGTTGAGCACGGGTCTCACGACAAAGGCAAGGAGTGAGTCAGATGGAACCCGAGCTTCCGGCGACGCAAGACGAGACCGCACTGACGCTCGATGCCACCCACGACCTGCACAGCGACCACGGCGATCCGCAGCACCAGGAGGTGCAGCAGAACCTTGTCGCGGTGCTCCTGCCGATGGCGATCATCGCCTTCCTGGTGGTCTCATTTGTCGCGGCCGCCTGGACCTTCCTCGCCGCCCTGCCGGCCGGCTGACCACGACCGCGTGCTTGCGCCGATGGCGCGGTCGCCGGCGTATGCTGCGCCCACTTGCACCCGTTGCGTAGGCTATGGCCATACCGCGACAGCGCCACCCGGCCGTGCGCGTGCCGGCCGACCAGATGACCGCATCAGCCATGGAGGAACCAGAAGTACCGATGGACCGACAGCGGAGTGATCACCCCGGGGCGCGCCCGCGAGGCTTGGGACTCACGGGCACGATCGCGCTGGTCGCGGTGGCCCTGGTGTTGGCGGCATGCGGTGGTGACGGTGGCGGCGGTGGTGGCGGTGGCGGTACCCCGTCGGCCCTTCTCCACACGCTGATCACCAACGCGACTGACGGGGATGTGACGATCGGCTACTCCCGCGACGGCGAGCCGGAGCCCGACCAGGTGGTACCGACCTGCACGGCCGCCCTCATCGACTACCCGTTGTCGGACCCGTTCCAGCTGTTCGTCGATGGAGCCACCGTGATCGACAGCTTCGTGGACTTCGCCGATGGACTGCCGAACGACGGCGAGTCGGACCTGATCGTGGAGGTCCGGATCGAGATGGATGGCACGGTCAACCTCATCAGCCAGCGCGACGTGCCGACCACGGCCGACGTCGCCGTCCGACCCGGCCGCGGCATGGCCAAGCCATCGAAGTCCGCGTTCTGTCCGACCCTTCCAGGCTGATCCGGCTCGCTAACTGAGCACAGCGCTCCCCGGCGTCGGGTAGCGCTGTGCAACGTACTCGTCGAGGATCTCGAGGAAGCGCGGCACGATCGCGTCGCCCCGCAGCGTGGTCCGCAGCTCACCGTCCACGAAGACCGGCGCCACCGGCTCCTCGAAGGTGCCCGGCAGGCTGATCCCGATATTGGCGTGCTTTGACTCGCCCGGCCCATTGACCACGCAGCCCATCACCGCGACCGTCAGCTCTTCGACGCCAGGGTGCCGTTGGCGCCAGGTCGGCATCTGCTCGGTGAGGTAGGCGCCGATGTCGCGGGCCATCTCCTGGAAGAAGGTCGAGGTGGTCCGTCCGCAGCCCGGGCACGCGCTGACCTGGGGAGTGAAGCTCCGCAGGC
>JBDSIN010000173.1:0-3042 GCA_039917955.1 Candidatus Limnocylindria bacterium | reverse complement strand
GTCATCCGCTATGCCTCTTCGATGAGGCGCACATTGTCTATCAGACGCGTCGATCCGACCACCACCGCCGCGGCCAGGGTGGGCCCGTCGAGATCCACCTCCGCAACGTACTCCACGCGCAGGCCGGCCTCGACATCGAGCAAGCGGCGCGCGGCCCGCACCGGGTCATCCCCGGCCCGATGCGCCGCGAGCCCCGCCTGCAACGCCCGCGGCAGCGTCAGCGCAACCGCGTGCTCCTCGGCGGACAGGAATCGGTTGCGGCTCGACAGCGCCAGGCCGTCGGCATCACGGACGGTGGGGCAGGCCACGATCTCGACCGGCAGCCCGAGGTCACGGACAACCTGCTTCACGACCGCGACCTGCTGCGCGTCCTTGCGGCCGAAGAAGGCGCGGTTCGGCTCGACGATGTTGAACAGGCGCACGCAGACGGTGGCAACGCCCCGAAAGTGACCCGGGCGCGCGACTCCTTCGAGGAACGTGCCGATCTTCCCCGGCTCGACCCATGTATCAAACCGATCCGGGTACATCTCCTCGGTCGGGGGAGCGAAGAGCAGGTCAACGCCGGCCGCGGCCGCCATCTCGGCGTCGCCCGCCTCGTCGCGCGGGTAGCGATCCAGGTCCTCGGCCTGCCCGAACTGGGCCGGGTTGACGAACAGGCTCAGCACGACCGTGTCGCTCGACCCGCGCGCCGCGTCCAGCAGCGAGATGTGCCCGGCGTGCAGCGCCCCCATGGTGGGCACCAGCCCAATGGTTGCGCCGCTTGACCGACCTTCGGTGAGCGCGTCGCGCACCTCGGCGGCGGTCCGCACGATCCTCATCGGCGGGTCGCCTCGGCCAGCGCCCGGTAGAGCGGCACCAGGTCGGGAGCCCGAGCCTCGAGTGCGCCAAGGTGCGCCTCGACGGTGCTCCAGTCGCCGCGCGCGATCGGCCCGGTCAGGGCAAAGCCGTTCTCGATGGTGCGCCTCATGAGTGGCACCAGCGCCTCGGGGGGCGCATCGGTCTCCTCCAGGAGACGAGCGGCGGCACGGTACAGGGTCACCAGGAAGTTGCTCGCCATGGCCGCACCCGCGTGGTACAGCGGCTTGTCGGTATCGGCCAGGGGGAAGGGACGCAATCCAAGCGTCTCGGCCAGCCAGTTGGCGGCCGCTGCGGCCTCTTCTGACTCCGCGGTCACAGCGGCCCAGGCGCCGTCGAGCTGATCGGGTCCGCGCTCGGCGGTGAGGGTCTGGAGCGGGTGCACGCTGAAGCGGCGTTCGTGCGGATCGAGCGCACCAAGCGAGGTCGCTCCGGATACATGGGCCACCCATGGACCGATCGAGACGCGTGCCGCCACGCCGGCGATCGCCGCATCCGGTACAGCAAGCAGGACCAGGTCGGCATCAGCCAGCGCGTCACGCCCGGCGGTCACCGTAAGCCCGCGCTCCCGCAGGCGGGCCGCGATCGCTCCACCGGCTCGCCCCGTGCCGACCACGCGCACCGAACTGATCATGGGCGGGAGTCTGCCACACCTCGGTGGCGCCCACGCTCAGGCCGGCCTCTCTCAGGGCTCGACGGTGACCACCAGCACTACGAAGTCCTCCCCGCCGTTGGCGGTGAAGCGGGCGGACAGGTGAGCGCGAGCCAGTCGCTGCTCACAGGTGGCCGTCGTGTCTGCTCGACATTCCAGCTGGTCACTCACCCAGTCCCAGGCCGATGTCGGCCCGCCGAGCAGCTCACGCAGGTACGGCAGGTACGCGCGCCCGGCGGACAACCCGCCGGCGAGATCCGCGGTCGGCAGGCTGAGCACGATCTGCTCGACCGGCACCCCCACCAGGTCGAGCTCCACGCCGTCGGGGGCGCGGCCGATCTCGTGGTGCGGCCCGGCCGGGGCAAAGGTCATACCGAAGGCATCGGTCAGGTCGGCCTGGACCGAATCCGCCAGCGGGTCTTGGCCGTGCGCGGCCGCCGACGGCGAGGAACTCTCCGAGGGCGAGACGACGGGCGCGGCGCAGGCCACCAGCGCGACGGCCAGCACGGCGACCACGGCTCCACGCCTCATCGGATCAGCCCTCCAGGTAGACCCCGTCGACGAAGCACCAGCGCCAGTCCTCGTTCGGCGCGAACGACTCCATCACCGGGTGCCCGCTTATCGGAAAGTGGCCGGCGGCGTGGCGGCCCGGCGAGTCGTCACAACAGCCGAGGTGACCGCAGTGGAGGCAGCGGCGGAGGTGGACCCATGTGCCACCGGTCGCAAGACACTCCTCGCAGCCCCGTCCGCGGGCTGGGACGGGCATCACCCCGTCGAGGTGGTGGCAGATCGGTTCGGGGCTCACGCTGCCATGCTACCGGGAGAGCGAGAGACCGCGTTCGTGGGCTACACGCGCTCCATCGGTTCGACCCATTGCGCCCGCCAGCCCGGCGCCTCGAATGGGCTGCCGAAGTAGTCGGTCTGCCGAACGATCTTGCCGTCCCGGAACTCAACAATGCTCGTCATGTAGCTCGTGTCGGAACCGTAGTGGCCCACCGCCTCGACCACGAACAGGTCGCCGCTGCCGGTGATTCTGCGAAGCTCGTAGGTGGGCGACCCACCGGGGTAGTTGCGAAAGACCAGGCTGCACGCCTGCTTGCCGACGATCCGCTCGCCCGACTGCGGCCACTCGACGACCGCGTCGTCGGCGATGCCGGCGATCATCGAGTCGATGTCTCCCGCGAACATCGCTGCGACCGTCCGCTCCAGGGTCTCGCGGTTCTCGTGGCGGCTCATCTGTTGCCCTCTGCGCTCGATGGGGTGGTCCGGTGAAGCTCGCAGCGTACGACAGGCGCCTCCCGCAGTCCAGATCGCCCGGGCCGTTGACTCACGCCCATGGGCGACCGCTGCAGGCTCACCTGCGTCCATCTCGGCCGGGGATCGGCGACGATGGACTACACCAGCGGTGGCTGGGAGACGATCCTTGGCGGACTGAAGGAGCTGCTGGAGACCGGGCAGGCGGTCGGGGCGTCGATGTAGGGGGCGCCTTTCAGACTCCTAGAACGGCTTGAAGGCCATTAGGTAGAGGATGACCA
>JBDSIN010000172.1:0-3561 GCA_039917955.1 Candidatus Limnocylindria bacterium | reverse complement strand
AGCTGGTCACGCTCGACGAGATCCGCGGCGCCGCCGAGCGGATCCGGGGAGTGGCGCTCCACACGCCGCTCCTGCGCTGGGACGACGCCACCTGGCTGAAGCCGGAGAGCCTCCAGCCGGTCGGCGCGTTCAAGATGCGCGGCGCCTACAACACGGTCGCCTCGCTGAGCGACGCAGAGCGCGCGCGTGGCGTCGTCACGTACTCGTCAGGCAACCATGCGCAGGCGGTGGCGCGCGCCGCTCGGCTGCTCGGCGCCGCGGCCACCATCGTGATGCCGGAGGACGCCCCGCCGATCAAGGTCGCCGGCGTGCGCCGCGACGGGGCAGAGGTGATCTTCGCAGGCCGCAGCGGAGAGGAACGCCACGCGGTTGCGCTGGACCTGGTCGCCCGGGAAGGGCGGGTCATGATCGAACCGTACGACGACCGGCGGATCATCGCGGGTCAGGCGACCTGCGGCCTGGAGATCGCCGAGGACCTCCCAGCGGTCACGAGCGTCCTCATCCCGGTGAGTGGCGGCGGCCTCTCGTCCGGGGTGGCCACCGCCATCAGGGCGCTCGCGCCGAACGCACACGTGATCGGCGTCGAGCCCGAGCTGGCGGCCGATGCGCGCGAGTCGCTGGCGGCGGGCGAGATCGTCCGCTGGGACGGCTCGCTGACCACGCGCACCATGGCCGATGGCCTCCGCGTCGAGAAGCTCGGCTGGCTCCCGTTCATCCACCTGCGGCGGTTCATGGACGAGATCGTGACGGTCAGCGAAGAGGAGATGGCCGTGGCGATGCGCCAGCTCGCCGCCCGCGCCCGGCTGGTCGTCGAGCCGTCGGGAGCGGCCGCGATGGCCGCCCACCTGTCCGGGGCCGCAGCGCAGCCCAGCAGCGACGATCACCGGGTGATCGTCATCAGCGGCGGCAACGTGGACCCGGCCCTCTTCGCCAAGATCCTCGCCGGTTAGCGAGCTATATCAGCGCGCAATCCGCCGGGCCCCCATCAGCAGGACCGCGGCGACCACCGCCACCACCGCCCCGGCCGCCGCCACGCTCCCGAAACCGATCCCGAACCCGCTCCCCTGCGCCACGCTCCCCGCCATGAACGGGCCGATCCCCAGGCCCGCCGAGAGCGCCGTCGTGTAGCCACCCAGCCCGGTTGCCCGCAGCGCAGCCGGCGCGCGCTCACTGATCACCACCTGGATCATCATCAGCGTGAAGGCAAGCGCCAGGATACCGATCATGAAGACCGCGGCGATCCCGATCGGGCCGGTCTGGATGCCGAGCAGTGAGGTCGCCGCCGCGTAGCCGATGCAGCCGGCCGCGGCTGCGACCGGGAGGATCGCCCGCCGGTCGATCACGCGTCCGAGCGGCACGCGCGACAGCCCGTTGGTTATCGACTGCAGCGCCAACAGGAGGCCGATGGAACCCGCCGCCAGGCCGATCGACGTGCCGAACAGCGGGAAGAGGCCGCTCACCGCGCCCCACGGCAGCCCGATGCCGAACGCAGCCGCCCAGCAGCCCACGATCACCCGATCGCGGGCCACGCTGCCGATCATGCGTGGCAGGGCGCTCAGGTCGATCCGGGTCCGGACCGAGCCGACCAGCAGGATCGGTCCGATGAGCGCGAGCGACGCCAGAAATGAAGCGGCCAGGTAGGTCGGCGCGATGCCGACGTACTGCCAGACGAGCCCGCCGACAGCCGGGCCGAAGGCGATGCCGGAATGGACGCCCAGGGTGAGCCATCCAAACGCGGATCCGCGCCGCGCTTCGTGGGCACTGCCGGCCACGTAGGCGCCGATGGCCGGGAGGAAGAGTGACGACGCGAGGCCAGCAAGAATCGCCCACGCATAGAGCGGCGCGGTGCTGCCGCTCAGCTCGGCACCGAGCGGGACCAGGTTGATGGCGGCGCTGGCGATCACCGCAACGAGGAGAGTCCGGCGCGGGCCCCACGCGTCCGCCACGGCCCCAAAGGGGAGGCTGAAGAGCGCGCCGAGGCCGAAGCGGATCGCCGCGATGGTGCCCGCCTCGGTGAGCGAGCCGCCCAGCGACTGCACGTGCAGCGGGATGGCCATGCCGGCGGCCCACTGGCCGAGGGTGAAGGTGAAGCTTGCCAGGTAGGCCGGCCACAGCGGACGAGCGCCGCCCGGCCGCACGCCGCGGCCGCCGGCCATCACGATCCGCGCAGGCCGGTGAGCAGCGCCAGGGCGTTCGCGCCCAGCGCATCAACGGCGTAGCCGCCCTCCTGGAGCACGATCACCGGGGCGCCGAGCGAGGCGATCATCCCGCCGATCTCCGCATAGTCATCGGTGCGCAGCGACAGGTCGCCGATCGGGTCACGCTCGAACGTATCGAAGCCAGCCGAGATGACCAGCGGCGCGTCCGGCGCGAACGCCTCAACCTCGCGCAGCGCCTCGGCGAGGGCGGTGGCGTAGCCGTCGAGCCCGGTCCGCGCGGGGAGCGGCCAGTTGCGCGTGCGCCCATGGCCGTCACCGGCACCCGCCTCTGACGCGTAGCCGGAGAAGTACGGGTACGCGCGCGCCGGATCCGCGTGCAGCGACAGGTAGAGCACGTCGCCGCGCTCCCAGAAGAGCTGCTGGGTGCCGTTGCCATGGTGATAGTCGATGTCGAGGATGGCGACCCGCCGCCCCCCGCCCTCGCGCCGCAGCCATTCCGCCACGATCGCCGCGTTGTTGAAGTAGCAGTAGCCGCCGAGCATGCCGCGGGCGGCGTGGTGTCCCGGCGGGCGGCACAGCCCGTAGGCAAGCGGCGAGCCGGCCACCACCCGCTCGGCCGCGGTGAGCGCCACGTCCACGGCCGCACGGGCCGCTCCCCAGGTCCCGGCCACGATCGGCGTGGCCGTGTCGAAGAGATACGCGCCAAGCTGGAGATGCCGCCCGGCCGGCAGCCCGCCGAGTTGCATCGCGCCTGGGTAGGCGCCGATCAGGTAGGTGTCGGGGATCAGCGACCGCGAGCCGTCCGCGGCGCCGGCGGCGAGCGCATCGGTCCAGGCGTGCTCGACCACCTCAACCAGGTCGGCGTCATGGACCGCCAGGATCGGCCCGCGCCCGTGCTCGACGGGCGCCTCGAACACGAAGCCGGGCGCAGCACGCAGGGCGTCCTCGATCGCCGTGGCACGCTCGGGAGATTCCCAGCACGGGATCTCGCGCCCCGTGGCCAGCTCGACCAGCCCGCTGTGGGCGAGGTGGGCATCGCTGCGGATGACTGGGACGGGTGCGGTCATGCGACAGAGGACATTCGGCCTGCGAGTGTACCGATGCGAGGGGTCGCCTATTGGACGACGCCGCCGACGCCCCAGCGGGCAAGCTCGGCATCCAGATCGAGCGGCATCACCACGCCGGAATTGGCGTACTCGCCCCACGCCTCGCGCGGCACCTGCCACATGATCTCGAACTCATTGCCATCGGGGTCGCGACCGTACAGCGACTTGCTGACGCCGTGGTCGCTCGCCCCGCCGAGCGCGCCGGCGTCGGTGAGCGCCTTCGCCGCGGCGGCGAGATCCTCGATCGTGCCGACCTCCCAGGCGAGGTGGTAGAGCCCTACCGATCCGCGCGGTGG
>JBDSIN010000171.1:0-3122 GCA_039917955.1 Candidatus Limnocylindria bacterium | reverse complement strand
GTTCGCGGCCTGGCTGGAGCGGGTGGCGGTCGACCGGCGAGCCGAGTACGACGAGATCGTCGCCTACCACCTCGAGCAGGCCTATCGCTACCGGGCCGAACTCGGTCCACCCGACGCCCATGCACAGGAACTGGCGCTGCGGGCCGGCACCCTGCTGGCGGATGCCGGGGAGCGGGCCGACGCCCGCGCCGACGTCGCCGCCACCGTCGAGCTGCTCAGTCGGGCGGTGGAGTTGCTTCCAGCGGACCTGCCGCGACGGCGACGGCTGCTCAGCACCCTGGGCATAGGGTTCTACGACGCGGGCGATGGGCCGCGCGCTGAGGAGATCCTGACCGATGCGATCGCCGAGGCGGATCGCGCCGGCGACGAAGGAGCGAGCGCACGTGCCGCGCTGGTATTGGTGCAGGTTCATTCATCTACCCGTTCGACCGAGATGTCAGAAACGCTCAGCGAAACGGAACGGCTGGCCGACATTCTGGCGCGGGTCGGTGACGAGGCCGGAGCGCGCCTGGCGCAGGCCTGGATTGCATTCATCCTGTTTGCCATGGGCAGGGCGGCCGAGGCGGCGCAGCGGGGTCGAGCCCTGGTCGAGCTCGGCGATGGGGATGAGCTCTGGCAGCGCGAGGCCCAGACCACCGTCGGCGTGTCATTGCACTTTGGCCCAACTCCGGTGGAGCAGGCGATCGCCTGGATCCAAGCATCGATCGACCGCGCTGAAGGGGCGAGGCATGCAGACGGCGGCTACCTCGGCATCGGTCGTCTGCGGGCTCTCCAGGGGCGGTTCGCGGAAGCCCGAAAGCATTCCGCCCGGGGCCGAGCCTCAGCTGAGGATGTCGGCAATCGACACCTCTTGGCAAACGCAATGGGAACCCTGGGTGAGATCGAGTACCGCGAGGGCAACCTTGCCGAGGCAGCTCGGCTGATTCGAGAGTCATACGACGCCATGATCGCGACGGGGGACCGCGCATTCGCCTCGACGATCGCGGTTGCCCTGGGTGAGGTGCTCCTCGACCTGGACGAGGACAACGAGGCATGGCAATTCGGGACAATCGCGCGTGAGACCTCATCGACCGACGACGTGATGTCGCAGGCCGGCGGTCGGGCGGTCCAGGCGCGCGTCGTATCGCGGCGTGGCGACCACGACACGGCTGAGGCGCTGGCGCGCGAGGCGGTCGAGATCATGGCCCGGACGGACTATCTCGTTCACCACGGCGAGGCTCTCGTCCACCTCGCTCACGTGCTTTGGCAGGCCGGGAAGGTCGATGAGGCGTTGGCCGCGGCCCGCGAGGCTACGGCACTGTACGAGCAGAAAGGGGCCACCGTGTTGGTAGACCAGACGGAGCGCCTGATCGACGTGTGGACCGGCTGACGGTCGAGCCCGCGCCCTAGCTGTGATCCCCATGGACGTTGTTGACAACGGCCGCGGGGCTGAGGCCGCCGAGCGCGGTGTGCGGGCGGCGGTGATTGTAGAACTCGACGAAGGCTGGCAGGGCTGCGAGACGAGCGGCGTTGGTGGCGTAGGTCCGGGCGTAGGCCCATTCCCGGACAAGGGTTCCGATGAAGCGCTCGGCCTTGCCGTTGGTCTGCGGTCGATACGGTCGCGTGCGGGTCTGGTGACGATCGCCGAGCGCGTTCCGATAGGCCCGCGAGCGATACGCCCAGGCGTTGTCGGTCATGACCCGCTCGACCTCGATCCCGGCAGCCCCGAACGCGGCCAGGGCAAGCTGCAGGGCGGCCGCCGCGCTCTCGGCGCTCTCGTCGGCGACCGGGACCACCACACTGCGCCGGCTGCGGTCGTCGACCACCACCTCGAAGTGGTCGTATCCGAGCCGGCCCCGAGCCCGTGGCGTCGCTGTCGTGCGGCCGAGCGTCCGGTGGCCGCCGCCGTCGGGAATCCGGCCGAGCTTCTTGTGGTCCTGGTGGACGAGCGCGCCCGGGTGGCAGGCCTCATAGCGGCGGACCGGCAGGCCAGTCGGCCGGTCGAGGTCGGCGAGGCGCGGGACGCCCCGCCGGTGGAGGATCGCGGCCACGGTGGAGGGTGGATGGCCGAGGAGCGGACCGAGGCGGTCGGAGCCCCAGCGCCATTCGGTTCGCGCGGCCAGGATTCGCACGACCTCGGCGTCCGGCAGCGCTCGCGGCGAGCGGTGTGGCCGGGAGCTCCGATCGACGAGCCCCGCCGCGCCTTCCGCCCGGAAGCGTCGGACCCATTTGTAGCCAGTCGCGCGGCTGATCCCCTGGGCTTCAGCCGCCGTCGCCACCGGCCAGCCGAGGACATCCACCCTCGTCACCAGCAGCTCACGACCAAGGACGTTGAGACGGGCTCTAGGATGAGCCACGAGAGCCTCCTCACGGTGTGGTGCTTTAACACCCCGTACCGTGCTCGGAGGCTCTCACTTGTCAACAACGTCTTTGGAGACGACAGCTAGGGCGCGCGCCCGACCTCGCCGGCCCGAAGACCCGGGGAAGTAGCGAGGCGCTGGAGCAGCGCGAAGAGTCCTTCGGTGGCCAGCGCCAGGGCCGCCACCATCAGCGCCGCGCCGAAGACCCGCGGCAGGTCGCGGTTGAGGATCCCCTGCAGGATGAAGTCGCCCAGGGTGCCCCCGGCAACCACCGCGGCCAGGGTGGCGGTGGCCACCACCTGTACCGCCGAGGAGCGGATGCCGGCGAGGATCACCGGCAGCGCGATCGGCACCTCCACCGCGGCCAGGATGCGCCGCTCGCCCATGCCCATGCCGCGCGCCGCGTCGATCAGCTCGCGGTCAACCTCCCGCAGACCGGCGTAGGCGTTGGTCACGATCGGCGGGATGGCCAGCGCCACCAGCGCGATGAGCGCCGGCAGGAAGCCCAGGCCACCGCGCTCGAACAGGACCAGGGTGATCGGCAGCACCATCCCCAGCCAGCCGAGCGACGGGATGGTCCGGCCGAGGTTGGTGATGGCAACTGCCGCACGCGCGCCGCGCCCGGTATGGCCGATCGCCAGGCCGATCGGCAGGGCGATCAGCACCCCAATGGCCAGCGCCGCCCCCGACAGCGACACGTGCTCCCACAGCCGCAGCGGAATGCTGTTGCGACCCTCCCAGCTGGCCGGATCGCCCAACCAGGCCGCCACCTCGCCCAGGAAC
>JBDSIN010000170.1:0-4344 GCA_039917955.1 Candidatus Limnocylindria bacterium | reverse complement strand
CCGCGGCATCCACATCAGCGGCACTCGATGACGGGAAGGTACCAATCACGTCCTCGTGATTGGCCGGACTGGTCGAGAGGAAGGTGGCGCCCGAGCGGGCCTGGACCCACTTGCCGCCGATCAGGTTGCGAAACTCGGTGCTGGTCGAGGTGGTCATGGTGTGGGTCTCCTCGTGGGACGGCGAAATGCCGATCAATCACGGCTTGCGGGAGTCGATTGTAGGGCCATCGAAGACCGCGCTCCTCCTGGACCGCTGGCGCGTTGCGAAGATTGACCCCCTGCTGGACGCGACGACCAGGGAAGAGGTCGGCAGTCTCCTGTTCGAGTGCTTCAGGATCGACACCGGCAGCAGCCTGTTCCACTGCCCCGGCAACACCATCACGCTCACCGGACGCGGGCAGATCGTCTACACCGAGAACGTTCATTTCGCTCCGGGGTACGCCCCGGAAGAGTGGCCGATCACCGGCGGCACCGGCGAGTTCCACGGCGCGACCGGGTTTGTCACGACCCCCGCCGACAGCACCTACACCGAGGGCGGCGACTTCGTGATCACGATCATCAAGTAGGAGCCTTGGGCACGTCGCAGGCGGCGTGCCGCACGCATCCCGCGCCTGATGCCGCGCGCCTGATACCCTCGCCCGGTGACGGAGCTGCACCAGGTCCTCGCGGAACGGGTCACCGGCTGGCGCACCGCCGGCTACCCGCACGACCGCTTCCCGGCGATCGCGGAGATCCTCCTCCACGCTCGGAACGAAGACGGCTCCTCGCGCTACCTGCGCGAGCCGCAGATCCGCGCCCTGGAGACGTACTGGTACCTGCGCCTGGTCGAGGGCACACCGGACATCGCCGACCTGTACGAACGGCTCTTCCCGCACGTCTCCGACCGACTCACGGCGCTGGGCCTGGACTCACCGGCCGTGAAGGACCTGGCCCTCAACGAGGGCTACGCCGGGCTTCTGGCCCGCATCGGCACCGATGACGCCTTCGTCCGCCAGCATCGTCTCGAAGGCCTGCGCGAGACGCTGAACCTCGACTACCCGTCCTGGATCCTGGCCCTGGCCATGGGTGCCGGCAAGACGATCCTGATCGGCGCGATCGTGGCCACCGAGTTCGCCATGGCGCTCGAATGCCCGGACGCCGACCCGCCGTTCATCGAGAACGCGCTGATCTTCGCCCCCGGCAAGACGATCATCGAGAGCCTGCGCGAGCTGAGCTCGACGCGCTACGAACTCCTCCTGCCACCGCGCCTGTACGCCCCGTTCGCGGCAAGCCTGAAGCTGACCTTCACCCGCGACGGCGAACGCGACGTCGCGGTCACCCGCGCCAGCCGCTTCAACCTGGTGGTCACCAACACCGAAAAGATCCGTATCCAGGCGCGCCCAATCCGCCGCCAGGCGGGATTCCTGCAACTCAAGGCTCTCGAAGAGGAGGCGCGCGAGGAGGCGAATCTGCGCCTCCAGACGATCGCCTCGCTGCCGCACCTGGGCGTCTTCAGCGACGAGGCCCATCACACCTACGGCCAGTCGCTGGACACCGACCTCAAGCGCGTGCGCCAGACCGTCGACTACCTGGCCGCTGCCACGAACGTGATCGCGGTGATCAATACCACCGGCACGCCGTACTTCCAGCGCCAGCCGCTAAAGGACGTGGTGGTCTGGTACGGGTTGGCCCAGGGGATCGCTGACGGGATCCTCAAGGAGGTGGCCGACAACATCTACGACTACGCCTTCGAGGACGAGAACGCCGACGAGTTCGTGGCCGAGGTTGTCCGCGACTTCTTCGCCGCCTACGGAGACCATCACCTGCCCGACGGCTCGCCGGCGCGCCTGGCCATCTACTTCCCCCAGACCGATGACCTCGCCGCGCTGCGCCCGCACGTGGAACTGGCAGTGAGCCAGGCCGGCCTCTCCCCAACGGCCATCCTGGCCAACACCACGCTCTCCTCGACCGCCGAGGTCGATGCCTTCAACCGGCTCAACGACCCGGCCAGCCCGCATCGGGTCATCCTGCTGGTCAACAAGGGGACCGAGGGTTGGAACTGCCCCAGCCTGTTCGCCACTGCCCTGGCCCGCCGCCTGAAGACGAGCAACAACTTCGTGCTCCAGGCCGCCAGTCGCTGCCTGCGCCAGGTGCCGGGCAACACCCAACCGGCGCGCATCTACCTGTCCAGCGCCAACCGCGGCATCCTCGACCGCCAGCTCCAGGAGACCTACGGCGAATCGCTTGCCGATCTCGACCATCGGCGCCGGGAGAGCGCCAGCGCGGTGATCCGGGTGCGCAAGATGGACCTGCCGCCCATGCGCGTGACCCGCAGCCGGCGCGAGCTAACCCGTCGCACCGCGGCGCCGACGACGCTCACCTTCCTGCGCCCTGTTGCTGCCCCCGCCTCGTCACTGACCCGCACGGCTTTCGACGTGGGCCTCTCAGCAGCCAGTCGGCGCGTCCTGCGCCAGGTGGGAGATGCGCTGACCCTGGAGCTGGGGGTCGATACTCTTGACCCCTACGCCGCCGCCACCGAGCTGTCAGCAGCGTATCGGCTCGAACCGTGGCCCATCCTTGACGCGCTTCGCGCCGCCTACGCCGGCGACCCGGTCCCGGTGGCGGACCTGGAGCCACTCGCGCGACAGCTGGAGGAGCAGCTCGGCACCTACGACGAGGTGGCCCACGACGAGCCGGTCGAGCTGGCGGTCCTCAAGCCCGATGGCTTCGACGAGGTGACCGATGCCGACGGCACACGCCACCGCCAGGCCACCATCACCTACCCCGTGGACCGCTCCGGCCTCATCTGGCCGCCAGAGCGGATCGCGGAGAACGCCGCGGGCTACGGCTTCCACTACGTGCCATACAACTTCGACTCGGCCCCGGAAAGCGACTACTTCGAAAAGATCGTCCGCGAGCTGAACCTGGCTCGCGACGAGGTCCGCGACGTCTACTTCACCGGCGCCATCACCGACCCGCGCAAGACGGACCTCACCTTCTCGTACGCCACCCCGGACGGCCGGACCCATGCCTACACGCCGGATTTCGCCATCCACACCACCGACGACCGCTGGCTGCTGGTCGAGATCAAGATGGCCGCCAGGCGCCAGGATGCCATCGAAGGCGAGAACGGGATCAAGGCGCAGGCGCTGCGCGCTCTGGAGGCCCGCAATGCCGGCCGGATCGCCTACCGGATGGTCTTCACCGCCACCGACACCGTCGCCCGCACCGATGTCGCCGCCGTCCGCGCCTTTGCGGACCGTGCCCACGCTTGACCGTTGACGTACGGCTCAAGGGAGCACATACTCATGGCCTTCATCCGTACGCTGGAGGCTCCGTATGGCAAACGTGGTCGGCGAGCGCTTCCAGATCACCATCGACAAGCAGGTGCGTGACGAGCTGAAGATCAAGCCGGGCGACCTCGCCGTGGAGCGAGTCGAGAACGGGCAGCTGGTGGTTGATTTCGTGCCGGCACCCCACAACCGCTCCATGCTTGGAGCGCTGCGTCCGTACATCAAGGGGCCGATCGAACCCATTACCGATTGGCAGGCAATGAAGGACCGCGCGTGGGCCATGCGCTCTGCGGAGATCATGGAGGTGCTGCGCCAGGACAGCGAGCGTCATCGGTCTCACGATGACGACCCGGCCACGTGACCTCGCCGCGCCTCTTCTGCGACACCGGAGTGCTCATTCGGTACTTCACCGGCGATGACCCTCCGCGGGCGCTGGCTGCCGCCGAATTGATCGATTCAGACGCGGTCCTGGTCATCTCCACCGCCGTCCTACTCGAGTCGATCCATGTCTTGCGGGGAGACTACGGCCTTTCCAACCCGATCATCGGCCAGTTCCTGATGGAGCTGCTGATGCGGAGCAACGTGCATCTGTCTGACGCCGATCAAGCGGAGACGGTGGCCGCCCTGCAATGGTCACTTCGGTCGTCGGCGCGGAGGATCCCCGATGCGGTCATCGCGGCAGCCGCGCATCGTGCCGGTTGTAGCCACATCGTCACCTTCGACGAAGCGTTCGCCTCCCCCAGCGTGCCGGTGCGCCTGTTGTGACTCGCCGACTGCTAGCCTGAGCCCATGCCCGAGGGGAAGCCCGTCAAGGTCGCGGCAGCCAAGGGACGGCCGATGCTGTCCTGGGTCGGCAAGCGGCCACTGCGCGAGGTGCGCGCCTTCCCGGCCCAGGCGGTGGAGCGCTTCTCGGCCGCCGGAGCGGCGGCCGCATCGGTCTCAGCAGAGGTTGACTGGTCCGGCTGGCCGGACCGATACGAACGCGGCGGCCTGTTGTTCCACGGCGACAACAAGGAGGTCCTCGCTCACCTGCTGGCCAACGGCTTCCGCGGCAAGGTGGACCTGGTCTACA
>JBDSIN010000169.1:0-6284 GCA_039917955.1 Candidatus Limnocylindria bacterium | reverse complement strand
GCGAGCCCTGCCAGCTCCGCCTGCTTCGGGAACATGCTCGTGGCGGTGAAGCCCGGCAGCGTGTTCATCTCCGAGATGTAGGCCGCATCTGGTGGTACCAGGAAGTCGACGCGGGCCATCCCGGCGCAGTCCACCGCCCGATAGGCGGCGAGCGCCAGTTCCTTGAGCCGTGCTGCGAGCGCGGGGTCCACCGCGGCGCGCGGGATGACATCGGCGAGGCCCGGCACGTACTTCGCCTCGTAGTCGTACCACTCGTGGTGGCTGACCACCTCGCCGGGCTCGAAGGCGATCGGGTGGTCGTTGCCGAGCACCCCGCACTCCAGCTCGCGGGCGTCGGCCGCATACAGCTCGACGATCACCTTGGTGTCGTAGCGGAAGGCCTCGTCGAGCGCGTCTGGCAACTCTTCCGGCCGATGCACGAGGGTCATGCCGACGCTGCTCCCCAGGCGCGCCGGCTTCACCACCGAGCGCTCGCCGATGCGCTCGCCGATCTCGCCCAGGACCCGTGCCGGCGAGTCCAGCCAGGTCGAGTGCCGGAACCAGGTGGAATCGAGCACGGGCAGGCCGTGGCCCCGCATCAGATCCTTGAAGACGACCTTGTCCATCGCCACCGAGCTGGCGAGGACCCCGGCGCCGGTGTACGGCAGCCCGGCCAACTCCAGGAAGCCCTGCAACGTCCCGTCCTCGCCGAACGGGCCATGGAGCACCAGGAACGCCACGTCGATCGCCTCGGCCAGTGAGCGAACCGCCGCGCGCGGTGCCTGGTCGGCGTCAGCGATCCCCACCGGGACGGGCAGGTCCTGGTGTGCCCGCAATCGGGCCGTCTGCTCGAAGGGGCTTGCCGCGCCGAGCAACTCCGCGAGCGGTCGGTCGCCAAGCAGCGGCGCCGGTCCGTCGGGCAGGTGCCAGCGGCCCTGTCGATCGATGTAGACCAGGAACGGCTCGTATCGCTCGCGGTCGATCGCACGCAGCACAGAGTCCGCCGAACTGACGCTCACCTCGTGCTCGGCAGACCGGCCGCCCGCGAAGATCCCGACGCGCAGACGACTCATCCGACGCCCTCCTCGCCGGGCGGCCACTCGCCGACGAACTCGATCTCGTACTCGAGCTGCACGCCGAATCGCTCGGCCACCACCCCTCGGACCAGATCCCCGAGCGCGCGTACGTCGGCGGCGCGGCCGTCGCGGTCGGTGATGATGAAGTTGGCGTGGCGCTCGCTGACCGATGCGCTACCGATCCGTCGGCCCTTCAGACCGGCGGCGTCGACCAGCCGACCGGCGTGGTCGCCGGGCGGGTTCCGGAAGACGCTGCCCGCGTTCTGGTCGGCGAGCGGCTGGGTGGCGATCCGCTGCGCCTGGTTGGCCGCCACCCGGGCGGCCACCTTATCGGACGCTTCCGCACGGAGCTGCAGTGTCGCGGCCAAAACGACCTCGGGACCGTGCTTGAAGCGCGAATCCCGGTACCCGTAGCTGCATGCGGCGTTGTCATGGAGACGCGACTCTCCGTCGCGCGGATCCCATGCCTCCACCGCCGTGACCAGCTCGCTCATCGACCCCCCGTGGGCGCCGGCATTGGCCCAGACCGCCCCGCCCAGGGTGCCGGGGATCGCGGATCCGAACTCGAGGCCCGACAGGCCGGCCGCAACGCAGCGCCGGACGAGGAGGGCCATCGGGGTGCCCGAGTCGGCGCGAATTTCGGTCCCGTGGAGCGTCACGCTGCGCGCGCGGTTGCGAATGACCAGGCCACGAATCCCGAGGTCGGAGACCACGAGATCGCTGCCGTTGCCGAGGATGAAGCACGGGACGCCGGCGTCACGAGCGAGCTGCAGCGTGGCGAGCAGCGCGTCGCGATCACCGGCCACGGCGAGGCGGTCGGCCGGACCACCGACCCGCAGGGTGGTGAGCGGCGCAAGGGGCGCGTCCACGACAAGGACCAGGTCCCGCTCGGCGGCGAGGTGATCGAGGCGCGCCAGATCGGCAACGCTGACGGTGGGGGGTGCGGCATTCACGGAGCGATCTCCGTCAGCGAGGGCAGCGGACGCCCATCCGCCATCGCCAGCAACTCCGCCGCGACGGTCCTCGCCGCGTCGGGTTGCCCCAGGCTCAGCGCGGCCGCAGCCATCTCAGCACGGCGCCCGTCGCTTCGGAGGGCACTAACCTCGCTCGCCAACCGTCCCGGCTCGAGCTCCGCGTCTGGCACCACAAGCGCGGCTCCATGGTCTGCGAGCCACTCGGCGTTGGCCGCCTGGTGTCCACCCGCGTGGGGGTATGGCACCAGGATGGATGCGACGCCTGCGGCGGCGACCTCGGCACACGTGGACGACCCGGCGCGGCCGAGAACGAGATCAGCGGCTACCAGCGCCTCGGTCATCCGGTCGGTGAGCAGCGGCACGGGCTGATAGCGCCCTCGGAGCTCCTCGGGGAGTCGCTCACCTGCGGCGCGTGCCTGGGGCATCCCCGCGTCGCCGGCAAGGTGCAGGACCCGCCACTCGCGCAGGATCTCGACGAGAGCCCCGTCGAGTGCGGCGGTGATGCGGGCCACCGCCTGCGATCCGCCGAAGACGAGCAGCAGGCGTTCGTCGCGGGTCACCCCGAAACTGGCCCGGGCCACCTCGCGATCGATCCCGGCGAACGATCGGATAGGGGTCCCGGAGATGAAGCTGCGCCCGGGGAATGCCGCCAGGGTCGGCGGGAAGGAGACGGCAACTCGCGTCGCGAGGTGCCCGACCGCGGTGGTCGCGCGGCCCGGAATCACGTTCCCCTCCCACAGAAGCGTGGGGATGCGGCGGGCACGGGCGGCGGCGACCAGGGGGAGCGCCAGGTATCCGCCGGTGGTGAAGATCGCGGCAGGCCGCAGCCGCCCGAGCAGCCACCAGGCCTGTGGAGCGGAGGCCACCAGCCGCAGTGGATCAAGGACGAGGTGCAGGTCTCTTCCGGCACTACGCAGCGACCTGACCACGAGCTGGTGGTAGGGCATGGCGGTGCCGACGAGGCGTCGCTCGAAGCCGCGAACGCCGCCAACGTAGGAGAGCTCAAGGTCGGGCTGCGCGTCGCGCAAGGCCCGCGCGACGGCCAGCGCGGGGTGGATGTGCCCGCCTGTCCCGCCGCCCGACACCGAACACCGCATCGAACATTGATCCTGTCTGGTTGGTCTCGCGCGAGATCGACAGCAAGATGCCGACCCCGACGAGGTTGATGATGAGGGCCGAGCCGCCGTAGCTGATGAACGGGAGTGGGATCCCGGTGACCGGCAGGAGGGCGGCGACGACCATCATGTTGATGCAGGCCTGGACCACCAGCCAGGTGGTGATGCCGGCGGCCAGCAGGCCGGAGAACGTATCGGGCGCCTGGATCGCGATCCGGTAGCCCTGGTAGGCGATCATCACGAACAGGGCGAGCACCGTCAGGGTGCCGATCAGGCCCCACTCCTCACCGATGATGGCGAAGATGAAGTCGGTCGATGGCGCCGGCAGGTACAGGTACTTCAGGCGGCTGGCCCCGAGGCCGGCTCCGGTCACGCCACCGAGCCCCAGCGCCAGCAACGACTGGACGACGTTGTAGCCGGAGCCGAGCGGATCGCGAAATGGGTCGAGGAAGCCCTCCAGTCGCTGAAGTTGGTACGGCGTGCTGACCACCATCAGGTAGGCCGCACCGCCGACAGCGGCGCCAATCGCAGTCAGGTACCCCAGGTTCGCGCCGGCCATGAAGAAGACGGCGATGGCGGTGACGATGTAGACGCCGGCGGTCCCAAGGTCCGGCTCGAGGGAGATGAGGACGAACCCGGGAATGACCAGGACAATGAAGGGGATGAGCCCGGTCGACAGGCCCCGCACTTCACGCCCTCGCCGATCAAGCCAGTGCGCCAGGTAGAGACAGATCGCGAACTTGGCGAGCTCCGCGGGCTGGAAGCCGCCGATGCCGGGCAGCACCAGCCAGCGACGCGAGCCGGACGCCTCGGTCCCGATGCCGGGAATCAGGACCAGCACCAGCAACACGAGGCTGACGACAAAGACGGGGATGGCGATGAAGCGCAGGAGCCGGAAATCGGTCCGGCTGGCGACGTACATGGCCAGCAGTCCGAGCCCGGCCCAGATCATCTGCTGCGTCCCCTGGGCGCCGGCGTCGGCGCTGAAGATGTACGAGCGAACGCTCGACGAGGAATAGACCATCACCACCCCGATCGCGACCAGGGCGACGACCGAGACGAGGAGCGGGAGTGAGACCTGCTGGCGATCTCGGCGCACGCCAACCCGTGGCTTCCCGCGCGCCACCGCCACCGCGCCGGTCATCCGTCTGTCTCGGCGGCGGACCGTGCGCCGCCGAAGGTCGACGCCGCCGAGCGGAAGGCGTCGCCGCGTGCCGCGTAGTCGGTGAACATGTCGAACGAGGCGGCCGCCGGGGAGAGCAGCACGACGTCGCCGGGGAGCGCAAGCGCGGCGGCGCGGCGCGCGGCATCGTCCATCGAGGCGACGCGTTCGATCGCGACTCGGCCAGCGATGAGCCGCTCGAGCTCGTCCGCGGTCTCGCCGATCAACACCACGGCGCGACAGCGCGAGACCGCCGCCTCCGCGAAGAGGGCATAGTCGAGTCCCTTGTCCTGGCCACCGGCGATCAGTACCACCCTGGCTGGCAGGAACGCCTCGAGCGCCGCGATGGCAGCCACCGGGATCGTCGCCTGTGAGTCATTTACCCACCGCACCCCGCCCCACGCACCCAGCGTCTCGAGGCGGTGGCGCACCCCGCGGAATCGACGGATCCCTGCCGCGATGGCGGACGTCGAAGCGCCGACCAGGTCGGCCGCGAGTGCGGCCGCCAGGGCATCGGAGAGAAGGTGGCGGCCCGGCAGCGGCACCTCCGCGACGGGAAGGACGCGCTCGCCGCGGACCATCAGCCATCCGTCGGTGACGCGTGCGGCGAGCCACGAATCAACCGCCGCGAGCCCATACCACGCGATCGAGGCGGCCGGCAATCGAGCACCGAGTTCGCGACACCCCGGATCGTCGGCGTTGAGCACCACCCGTCCGCTCCGGGCGGAAAGTTCGCCGAGGCGGGCCTTGACCGCGCGGTAGGCGGCCTCGCTGGCGTGGCGGTCGAGATGGTCGGCGCCGATGTTGGTGTACACGGCGATGTCGGCACCGCGCGAGATGGTCGGCAGTTGCAGTTCTGAGAGCTCCAGGACGGCCCAGTCGGCCGGGCCGAGGAGGCCCACCTGTTCGATCAGTGGGCGCCCGATGTTGCCCCCCACCAGGTGCGAGATGCCCGACGCGGCGAGGATCTCGCCGATCAGGGCGGTCGTCGTGGTCTTGCCCTTCGTCCCGGTCACCGCGAGCACGCGCGCACTGGTGAGTCGGAGGAAGAGCTCGACCTCGCTGACCAGCTCGACCCCTCGTCCGATCGCCTCGCTGAGCGCGGCGCGCAGCCACGGATCGGTGGTCGGGAAGTCGGGCGAGATGCTCGGACTGGTGACCAGCAGATCGCCGCGGGCGATGAGCGCACGCGCCTCGTCCTCCGGAACGCCCAGGGCGAGGCGGATCGCCCGATCGCCGAGACCCGCGATCTCCTTCGACAGCGCAGCGGCAGGGCGACGGTCGTAGACGGTTACCTCGGCGCCGCCATCGGCCAGCATCCGGGCCGCGGCACCGCCTGATCGGGCTAGGCCGAACACGACCGCCCGGCGCCCACGCAGGTCGTCGAGCGAGCGAATCGGTGCGGTCACGGGGGTCATCGGTCCTGCTAGAGCCCGTTCACGGTCGCGAGGTAGATGCTGAAGCCGAGCAGGCCGGCGAGGGCGCTGACGATCCAGAAACGGAGCGTGATCTTCTCTTCGGCCCAGCCGAGCAGCTCGAAGTGGTGCTGCAGCGGCGCCATCCGAAAGATCCGGCGGCCACGCAGCTTGAAGGAGCCCACCTGCAGCACGACGCTCATGATCACCGCCAGGAAGACGAAGCCGATCACGGCCAGGAGCACCAACTGAGTGGTGATGGTGGCCACCACGGCCAGCGTGGCGCCCAGCGACAGCGCGCCGGCATCGCCCATGAAGAGCTGTGCCGGGTGGACGTTGAACCACAGGAAGCCCATCAGCGCGCCGATGATCAGTGCGCAGAAGATGGCCAGGTTGGGCTGGGACGGCTTGCCGCCGGGTACGTCGACCAGCGCGATCAGCAGGTAGGCCACGAAGCTGAAGATGAGCACGCCGGCGGCGAGCCCGTCGAGCCCATCGGTCAGGTTCACCGCGTTGCTGACTCCGACGATCACGAAGGCGACGAACAGGATGAACAGGAAGCC
>JBDSIN010000168.1:0-4533 GCA_039917955.1 Candidatus Limnocylindria bacterium | reverse complement strand
GAGCAGCCCGGCCATCGCGACGAGCTGCTGCTGCCCACCGGACAGGAGCGCGGGTTCACGTTCCGCGAGATCGATGATCTTCAGGGCGCTGAGTGCTGCCTCGGTGCGATCGATCACCTCGGAACGCAAGAGGCCCAGGTTCATCGGTCCGAACGCGACCTCCTCGTAGACCGTGCCGGCGACCCCGGAGAGTTGCGTGGCGGGGTTGGCGAAGGCGATCCCGACCCGACCGGCCAGCTCATGAATGGCCCACGGTGCGATATCGGTCCCGTCGAGCAGGATGCGCCCCTCGAGCGTCCCGCGGACCGTGCGGGGGGCGAGCCCGGCGGCGACCAGGCAGAGGGTCGTCTTGCCGGCCTCCGAGGCGCCGACAAGGCCGACCACCTCGCCACTCCCGATGACCAGGCTCACGTCTTGAAGTGACGGTCGTGCCGCGCCCGCGTAGCGGTAGCTGACCAACTCGAAGGTCAGCATCAGCCCAGCCACCCGAGCCAGCCGGAGGCGCGGGCCGCCAGCAGGAGCGGGATCGCCGCGACCAGCAGCCAGCGTGCAGCGGCCTGGCGGCCAGAGTCCGGCGGATGCCACAGCAGGGTGCGCCGTCCGGGCCGGGTGAAGCCGCGCGCCTCGAGGGCCATGGTGCGCTCCTCGACCTCGGTGATCGAACCGAGGAGGACCGGACCTGCCAGCGGCAGCACCCCGCGCAGACGGCGCCGGAGTGACCCCTCGGTATCGAGCCCGCGTGCCCGCTGGGCAGCGGTGATGGCGACGGCCCGCTCGACGAGTGCCGGCACCGTCTGCACCGCCGCCAGCACGACGAAGGCGATCCGCGGCGAGACCCCGCGCCGCTCAAGGTCGATGACCAGGTCTCCCGCCGGCGTGGTCAGATAGAACAGGGTGATGGCGCCACTGATGGCGCCGATGCGCGCCAGCGTCTCAAGGGCAAAGGCAAGTCCTTCGGAGGTCGCTCGCACAGGCCCGATCGCGAAGAGGACCTCGCGACCGGCCGGGTAGAAGAACAGGTTGACCACGAGCACGCTGATCGCGATCGGCAGGGTCAGAAGCAACGCGGTTCGCAACAGTCGACCGACTATCCCGGCCAGGACGGCGGGCAGTAGCACGGCCACCGCCGTCAACAGCGCCGGACCCCAGATCCCGCCGAGCCCGATGGCCAGCGCCGTGCTGACCGCGGCGAGCGCCCCCTTGGTGAGCGGGTTGAGCCGGTGGACGGCGCTCGGTCCCGGCCTCCCCAGAAACGGCGGCAGGCGATCGGTCAGGCGGACGCCTCCTCGAGCACCATCTCACCCTGCGGGAAACGCGCCTTGAAGCGGGTGGCGAGCGCGGCCAAAATCAGGTAGACGGTGAAGAAGGTGGTGACCTTGTCGATCGGGTCGCTGATCAGCCCCTGACCGGTGGTGGCGGCCTCCACGTCAAGCCCGGCCTGGCGGAAGGCGGCGACAAGGAAGTCGGTGCCCGAGGCCGTCACGCCGCCGAAGACCCCTGCTGCGATCGGGGCGCTGATGAGCGCCGCAACAATGCCGGTCAGCACGCCGGCCACCACGACGTAGGCGGCGGTCAGATCCCGGCGCACGAGCAGCAGGGCGAACAGACCCAGCACGGCGAGCACGACCAGCCCCAGGGCCAGCCATCCCAGCACCACGAAGATCGCATCCACCTTGGCGGGGTCGGGGAAGAGGCTGATCTCCGTCTCGAAGATCTTGGTGTAGGCCTGCGAGGCTGCCCACGCCAGGCCGCCAACCAGGCCGACGGTCACGGCGCCGCCGATCAGAAGCACGCCGGTAGATCGATTCGGCCGGGGCCGGAGGAAGCCGGCACGGCCCAACAGGCCTGCGATCACGCCGATCGCCACCGCGGTGATGGCGAAGGCGGCGGCAGGTTGGTACTGGAAGGGCGGCGGGATGACATACGACCACAGGATGTTGCCGAGCCCGCCGGTGATCGCTCCCGCGATCGGGCCGCACAGCACGCCGACCAGGATCGTGCCGATCGAGTCGAGGTAGATCGGGATCTTGAGGGCAGACGCGACCGTCTGTCCGAGGATGACGTTGACGCCGATACCGACCGCCATCAGCAGGTACGTGCGCGTCCCGAACTGGCCCGAGAGCGACGCCAGGCGTCCCGTCTGGACCAGCTCCAGCCCATAGGTGACCACCACGCCGATCACCATCGCCACGGTGAGGATCAGGGCCCACGAGTTCGCGGCCTTGGTGTTGGCGTAGGTGGCCGGGTCGACCGCATTCGGATCGCCGAAATTGCCGAAGGCAACGATTCCCACGTACGTGGCGACGGCGAATGCGACCAGGCCGGCGGAGACCCGCAGCGGCCCCCACTCGCCAGTCTGTGAGCGCGTCACCAGCGCGTAGACCAGGTGTGCGGCAATGAAGCCGACGGCTGCCGCCATCGGCCAGGCCTGGCCGATGAGATACAGGACGATTCCGAGTGCCGCCCCCGCGGCGAGGCCGATCCCGGCCCGGGTCCAGCGTGCTGAGTCCACCTCGTGCCTCCCTCGTGGTCCTACGTGTCAGGCGCCGCGACCGCTCGCGCCAGGCGCGCCAGCAGCTCGGCCTTCATGCCGTCAGCGTCGATGATGGTCGCGATCTCCATCGTCCGCCGCCCTCCATCGGTCCATCGGTACAGGCTTCCCGCCGCCTGGAGATCGGCGCTCGTGTCGCAGGCGAGCGCTTCGCGCACCGTCTCCGTCACCAGGTTGGGCGCCAGCAGCGCGCCGATGAGCGTGACCGGGTCGTGCAGGTAGCAGCCATCGATCCCGTCGGCCTCGCGATGGAAGGCCACGTAGAAGCGGATCGCGTCCCGCACGATCGTTGCCAGGTACGTGTCAGGCAGCGCGTCGAGGTCGTCAAGCGTGAAGACGACGTCCTGCGTCGCGTCGAGCGGGAAGAGGCGGTCGATCACGCCGTCGCGCAGGCATGCCTCAGCGGCCTCGGGATCGACGCAGGCGTTCCACTCACCGGTGTCGGTGGTGTTGCCGCGTTCGCGCAGCGTGCCGCCCATCCAGATCACCTCGCGCAGGCCATTGACCATGTCCACGCCGAGCTCGGACGCCGCCGCCAGATTGGTGAGCGGGCCGAGCGCCACCACGGTCAGCTCGCCGGGGTGGCGGTCAACGTGAGCGCCGAAATACTGCGGGGCCGGAACGGCGGTGAATTCGGTCGCCTTGAGTCCCTTGTCCTCCTCGCGCAGCTCAACGTAGCCGGTGCCCGTCGGGCCATGGGTCTCCGGGGCGGTACGCAGGCGCCGGACGAGCGGCCTCGCCGCCCCGATGCTGACCGGGATATCCTGCCGGCCGACCAGCTTCAGGATCGTGGCGGTGTTGCGGGCAACGTGATTGATCTCGACGTTGCCGGCCACGCAGGTGACGCCGCGCAGATTGAGCTCGGGGGCGGTGGCGGCGATGAGCAGCGCGACCATGTCGTCGATGCCGGTATCGACATCCAGGATGATCGGGCGCGCCTCCATCGCCTCCATCCTAGCGCGCCCCGTCGAGCGTCAGCGTGGCCAGCCGCCGGCCCGGCCGAGGCGACTGCTCACCTCGCGGCCCAGCTCCCCGGCGATGAAGCGCGCCGCCGCCAGGACGCCATCGAGGTCCACGCCGCTGCGCACCCCCTCGCGGTCGAGCAGGTACACGAGGTCCTCGGTGGCCAGGTTACCGGCCGAGCCGGGCGCGTACGGGGAGCCACCGGTGCCACCGGTCGATGCATCGAAGCAGCGGACGCCGAGTTCCATGGCGGTGACCAGGTTGGCCAGCGCCGTGCCTCGCGTGTCGTGCAGGTGGAGCGCGATGACGTCCGGACCGATGCCGGCCGCCTCGAGTGCCTCGAGCACCCGGCGCACGTCGGAGGGTGCCGCCACACCGACCGTGTCGGAGATGCTCAGCTCGTCGACCCCCAGCTCGAGCAGCCGCCCGCTGACCGACACGACCTGCCGCGCATCCACCTCGCCGCTGTACGGGCAGCCGAAGGCGGCGCTCACGTAGGCGCGCACCCACATCCCGCGTTCCCGGGCCGCAGCCACCACCGGGGCGAAGGCGGCGAGCGACTCGTCGATGCTCATTCGGATGTTCGCCTGTGCATACGCCTCGGAGGCCGCGGTGAAGACGCAGATGGCATCGGCGCCCGCGGCAAGCGCGCGCTCCATCCCGCGGCTGTTCGGGACGAGCACCGGGTAGCGGACACCGGGGCGCCGTTCCAGGTCGCGCATCAGCTCATCGGCGTCGGCCATCTGCGGGATGGCGTCGGCGCGCACGAACGAGGTCGCCTCGATCTCGCGCAGTCCGGCATCGGCCAGCAGGGAGATGAAGCGCAGCTTCGCGTCGGTCAGAATCACCTTCGCTTCGGCCTGCAGGCCGTCACGCGGGCCGACCTCGTAGATGCGCACCTCGGGGCGGGTCATCGGGCGGCCATCTTAGGCCGATACCTCGGCCAGCAGGTCGCCGCGCTGCACCTGGTCGCCGACCGACACGAAGACGCCGCTCACCGATCCGGCCAGTGGCGTGAC
>JBDSIN010000167.1:0-3147 GCA_039917955.1 Candidatus Limnocylindria bacterium | reverse complement strand
CAGCGTGACCACATCTCCCGCTTCTGCTCGGCCGTCAACCCTGGTCTGACCCGCTGCGCCATGAGCCCACCTCCCGATCGACACTGCACCAAACCGTGGTGTTGCGTCGATCGGTGGAACCCGAGGGCTGAATCGGGCGGAATCGGTCCAGGGTTGATCGTTAGATCCGTGGGGCGGAACATTCCGGCGTGCAGGGGAACATCATGCGTCGGTGGACGGGTCTGACCCTTCCCCGGTTCGCGGAGCGTTCACGGGCGGCCGGAGACATCGAGCGCTGAGCTCTCCTCTGGGGCAGCGAGGACCGGGCTGTCCGCCGCCTCGCTTGCAACCCGCCCAGGACGCGCCGCCACGACGATCAGAACCCCCAGGGCGATCGCCACGACAGGCCCCGCCCACTCCATCGGCACATCGCTGACGCCACCGGTGAGGAGCAGGAGCCCAAGCGCCAGCACCAGCAGCCCAGCGCTGAACGAGAGCAGGTCGACCGGATGGCGTGCCATCAGTAGTCCCCACCGATGTTGGTGATGACGAGCACTTCCCCGATGCCGACCTCGAGGTCAAGGATGTAGGTCGTTCCGGTCTTGTGATGGCGGACGTAGACATCGTCCAGGCTTGTGCCGGCGTGGTAGTCATTGAAGATGGTCACCTGCCCGGCCCCGGCCCGCGCGCGCAGCTCGACTGAGGCGTCGCGCGGCAGGATGACCACGAGCTGGCCGACGGCGACGCTGGCGCCGATGTCGACCGATCGCGTGCCGACGCTCAGCTCGGACAGGTCCACCGTCAGCGTCCCGCTCATGAGGCGGTACTCGTCACGCAGCTCGGCGGCGTTGGCGGGTGTGAAGCGCGGGACGCCGACCCCGCCCTCGAGCGGCGCGGTGACGAAGCTCGCCGTGACCCCCAGCGGCAGGAGCAGCAGCGCGATCAGAATCAGGATCCTGGCGCGCCCCCACCAGGCACCGATCACCAGGCCGATGCCCACGATCGCGAGTGCGGCGCCGAAGAACTGGCCCGGGCTGACCTCCACGCCGGCTGCCCGGCCGACGAGGGCAAGCAGGCCGGTACCCACCAACATCGCGGCGACCACGTACCAACCCAATGGCGACCGGGGGCGCGGGGCGGCACGCAAGGGCGCAGCGCGCGGCTGCGCAGCGCGCGGCTGCGCTGCGGCGGCGGATTCGGGCGCCCCCGCCGGAACCGCCTCGTGACGGCGAAGCAACAGGACGCCGGCCACCATGACGCCCAGCGCCCAGAAGGCCCCCGGAATCCCGAGGGGACCTTCGTTAAGGGAGTACGCGCCACCACTGTTCATGGCGCTGGTGAACAGGAGGAAGACGATCACTGCCAGCGCAATCCAGCCGATCCGTCGCGGCGTCAGCGCCAGCCGCCGGAGGAAGCCTTCGGCCATCGAGACGTCCTGCCCCTCGGCCGGAAGGAGCAGCCAGCCGATGATGTACAGCACCAGCCCGGCACCGCCAAAGATGATCAGCCCGACGAACCCGATGCGGAAGAGCAGCGGATCGACGTTGAAGTAGTCGCCCAGTCCTCCCGCCACGCCGCCGATCACCCGATCGGCCGTGCGTCGTCGCAGGAGCCGGCCCGGGGCGTGGGTGCGGTTGGTGTCCTGGCTCGTCATCGCCGCGATGATGGGTCACCGCCGTACCGCTGCCCATCGGGGAGCACCCTGAAATGACCCTGACCTGGCGCCGGTTGGGCTCAGGGTCATCCCCGATCGTCCGCGTCCCGGAGGTGTGGGAACATGCCGCTATGGCGCAGGTTGGGATGCGGCGGGGAGGCGACGATCTGGTCGGGACGCCGCGCCCGCGCCTGGAGCGCAGCCGCAGCGACCGCGTGATCGCCGGGGTCGCCGCGGGGATCGGTCACCACCTGGGCATCGAGCCGCTGACGGTGCGGATTGCATTCGTCGTGCTCGCGGCAGCATTCGGATTCGGGATCGTGGTGTATCTGCTGGCCTGGCTGTTGGCGCCGATGGAGGCGGCCGACTCGACCGCGCCGCCACGTCGCCGAACCCTGACCCGGCCCACCCTCCGCCAGGCGCTGGGTGCGGCCCTGATCCTCGCCGGTATCCTTCTGCTCCTGTTCGTCTCCGGGTTCTGGTTCGGCGAGGCGCTGGCCTGGCCGGTTTCGCTCGCGGCGGTCGGCTTCGCGGTGCTGTGGGCGAGAAGCGGCGAGGAGCGACGCGGCCGCTCACCGTGGGAGATGGTGATCAGCGGCCGTCGATCGATCCCGCGGGTCGCCATCGGCATCCTGCTGATCCTGGGCGGCCTGGCGGTTCCCCTGGCCGCCGAGGCGTCGCTCGCCACAGCCAGCAGCATGTTGCTGGCCGCGATGGTGGCAATCGCCGGCCTGGCGTTGATCGGCGGGCCGTGGGTGTGGAGCATCGGCCGTGAGCTGATCGAGGAGCGCAGCACGCGCGTCCGCACCGAGGCGCGCGCCGAGATGGCCGCGCACCTCCATGACTCCGTGCTGCAGACCCTGGCGCTCATCCAGCGTGCACCCGCAGAGCGCGAGATGGTCAGCCTGGCGCGCACCCAGGAACGCGAGCTGCGCAGCTGGCTGTACGGACGCGAACCGAGCCTGGCCGGGGCACGCGTCCGCGATGCGATCGATGCCATGGCCGGGCGCGTGGAGCGCGACCAGCAGGTCAAGGTCGAGGCGATCACGGTCGGGGACGCGGCACTCGACGAGAGAGCGCGCGCGCTCGTCGCCGCGGTGGGCGAGGCGACCCTCAATGCCGCGCGGCACTCGGGGTCGACGGAGATATCGGTCTTCGTGGAGGTCGAGGACGACGCCATCAGCGCCTTCGTACGCGACCAGGGCATCGGTTTCGACCCAGATGCGGTTGCGTCCGATCGGCGGGGGATCGCGGACTCGATCATTGGCCGCCTCGAGCGATACGGCGGAACCGCGGTCGTCCACAGCCGACCGGGCTCGGGCACCGAAGTCGTCATGCACCTCCCGACGAAATCGTCATGAAAGTGGCCGCCGACGCGGTGCGCGTCTTCGTGGTCGACGACCACGAGCTCTTCCGGTCCGGTGTGCGCTCCGAGTTGAGCCGCAGTTGCCAGATCGTGGGCGACGCCGGGACGGTGGAGGAGGCCGTGGTTGGAATCCTCCGCGAGTCGCCCG
>JBDSIN010000166.1:0-2544 GCA_039917955.1 Candidatus Limnocylindria bacterium | reverse complement strand
ACCACGATTCCCACCACCACGAGCGTGGTGCCCAGGATCAGCCGCGCGTCCAGCAGTTCACCGAGGAAGAAGACGCCAAGCGCCACGCCGACCACCGGGAAGAGGTACGTGACCATGGTGGCCACGGTTGTCTCGAGGTGGGTGAGCAGGTAGTAGAACAGGATGAACGCCAGGAACGAGCCGAGCAGCCCCAGCCACAGCACGGCCACGATGCTGCCGATGTGGGTGGGCAGGGACGGATCGGCCCCGGTGGCCAGGACGTAGATCCACATGTAGATCGCGCCGAAGGTCAGGTTCCCGCCGGCGACCACGTACCGCGGCGTCTCCTGGATCCGGGACCGCGAGTAGATCCCGCCGAGGGCGTACGAGATGGAGGCAACGACCACCGCGGCGGCCCCAAGGAGGGCGAATGCATCGCCGCGAGCAGCGAACTCGCGGGAGGCGAGCACCGCGGTGCCGACGAACCCGGTGAGGACACCCACCACCCGCACGACGCTGACCGACTCCACGTGCAGGACCATGCCGGCGATGATCAGGCTGAAGATAGGCACCAGGGAATTGAGGACGGCGGCCGTCCCGGAGTCGATGTACTGCTCGCCCCAGCTGATGAGGAAGATCGGCAGGGACGTGGCGATCAGGCCCAGCACCGCCAGGGGTGCCAGCTCACGCGGTTGCAGGGAGATCCGCTGTCCCGTCACGCGCAGGTAGAGAAGCATGGCAGCCGCCGCGACGGTAACCCGGTAGGCCACCAGCGTGGCCGGGTCCATCTCCTCGATCCCGATCTTGATCCATAGGAACGACGATCCCCAGATCAGGCCCAGGCCGACGAAGGCGAGCGGAAGGACGCGATTCACGCTCCGGCTGCTCGCCGATAGCTGACCGCCCAGACCGTCTCCCACGGCGCACCCACATCGGTCGAGCGCTGCCAGCGCCACTCGAGCGAATCGGGGCCGATATCTGTCCAGAGCATGCGCTGGCGGAAGGTTGCCCCGTCGCGGGTGGCCTCCCGCTCCAGGATCATCTCGCTGTCGCGCAGGCCGCCGCCGAAGTCGAGGTAGCCGCCGCTGTCATCAACCCAGGTCTGGTGCCAGAGGCCGGTCTCGGCGCTGATGGTCGAGACGCTCATGCCGCGCAGATCGGCGCCGGGTCGCCCGTCGAACTCCTCGAGGATCACGCGTTCGTTCAGCACCTTGGAGATAACGTTGCGCCCGTGCGCTTCGTGAGATTCGTCGGACCAGTGGAGATCCCATTCGCCGATCCAGAAATCGAAGTCCGAGAGGCTGGCCAATGGCGCGTCGGACATTCGTCATCTCCTGTCGGGGGTGTGGGCCGCGTAAGATGGCCCGGCGTAGGGTAGCGCGAAGGAGAGACCGATGCCGACGGTGAAGGTGGCGGCCTGCCAGATCGATCCGCAGTTCGGCGAGGTCGATCGCAACCTCGAGTGCATCGAGCGCTGGGTGGTCGATGCGGCGCGGGCCGGGGCGAATCTTGTCGTTCTGCCGGAGGCCGCGACCACCGGCTACGCCTTCACCTCGCTCGACGAGGCCCTCCCGGTCGCCCGCCGGGCGGGAGTGATCGCCCCCGAGCTGCTCGCCGGCCTGTCCGCCAAGCTGGCGATCACCATCGTGTGCGGGACGCTGGAGGCCGAGGGAGACGAGATCTTCAACTCGGCGCTGGTGATGTCGCCGGACGGGCGCCGCTTCAAGTACCGCAAGATGCACCTCCCCTTCCTGGGCATCGACCGATTCGCCACGCCCGGGCCCGACGCCCCGTGGGTGGTGGAGGTTGCCGGCCTGCGGCTCGGCGTGCTGATCTGCTACGACCTGCGCTTCCCCGAAGCGGCCCGCGTCTGCGCCCTGGAGGGGGCCGACCTGATCGCGCTGCCGACCAACTGGCCGGTCGGTGTGAGCTTCCATCCGGGGATCTTCGCCCCGGCGCGCGCGGCCGAGAACCACTGCTACCTGCTGGCCGCCGATCGGGTGGGGACGGAGCGCGACGTGACCTTCATCGGCCGCTCGCTGCTGATCGACTACGACGGCAACCAGATGGCCATGGCGAGCGACACCGACGAGGAGATGATCGTCGGTGAGATCGATCCGGAGGCCGCGCGCGCCACGCACGTGCGACGCCGCCCGGGCGAGCACGAGTGGGACACGATGGCTGATCGGCGCCCGGGCCTGTACGAGCGTCTGCTGCGGCCCGGGGTGGACCGCCACCACCCGGACCGCTAGGCAAGCACGAACGCCGCGCGGTGAGCGCGGCGTATCGGTCCGGCAGCTGTGGCAGTTCTACCGCGACCAGCACCCCGCCGCGTACGCGGACCTGATGCGGCCGTAGCGTGCCGGCAAGCTCGGCGCGCTACCACGTGACGTAGTTCAACAGCGCGTATGCACGCCCAGGGCGGCCTCATAGCGCATGCGGCGCAACATGGCACTACGTCACGTAGTGCGGCGACGCGCGACAAGCCCCGCAGGTGCTGATGTACTACCCCACGTAGTAACGCGGCCAACGGTCACGCGCTCAACGTGCTGATGAACTACCCAA
>JBDSIN010000165.1:0-4782 GCA_039917955.1 Candidatus Limnocylindria bacterium | reverse complement strand
ACAGCTTCGTCGGCCTCCAGGCGCGCCTGATGAGCCAGGCGCTGCGCAAGCTCACCGGGGCGGTTAACCGCAGCAATACCGCGCTGATCTTCACCAACCAGCTGCGCGAGAAGATCGGCGTCATGTTCGGCAGCCCCGAGACAACGCCCGGCGGCCGCGCGCTGAAGTTCTACTGCTCGGTCCGCCTTGATATCAGGCGCATCGAGACCCTGAAGACGGGTACCGACGCCATCGGCTCCCGCACCCGAGTCAAGGTGGTGAAGAACAAGGTCGCCAGCCCGTTCCGGCTGGCGGAGTTCGACATCATGTACAACGAGGGGATCAGCCGCGAAGGCGGCCTCCTCGACGTCGGGATCGCCGCCGGTGTGCTGACCAAGACCGGCGCCTGGTTCAACTACGGCGAGACGCGCCTCGGGCAGGGCCGTGAGAACTCGCGCGACTTCCTCAAGGCGCATCCCGACCTGGCCGATCGGGTTGAATCGGAGATCAGGGGCAAGGTCTCGTCGATCGAGGTGGGGGTCGAGGGAATCTCCGAGGCGGAGTAGGGGAGCACCGCCGAGACCGTGACCGGACGGCGACCTCGGGCTCCGCGTACGTCGGAACGGCCGGCGCCCGACGTCGGGACCGCCGTGGAGATCGCGCTCCACTACCTCGGGGCGCGGCCGCGCACGCGCTGGGAACTGGAGCGCCGCCTGCGGCGCACCGCGGCCAGCGACGAGGTGATCGCGGGTGCCGTGGAGCGTCTTACGCGCCTCGGCTACGTGGACGACGCCGCCTTCGCCGGGTGGTGGGCGGAGCAACGCGACCGGCACGCGCCCCGAGGGCGCCGCATGGTGGAAGCCGAACTGCGTCAACGCGGCGTGCCCCGCGAGGTGCTTGAGGCCATGCGCGGCAGTGAGTTGAGCGAACCGATGCCCACTGACGAGGTGCTGTCCGCCGACGAGGTGCTCCCGGCCAGCGAGGTGGAGCGCGCGCGCGTGGCCCTGGAGCGCTACATGAGGGGTCGTCCGCTGCCGGACGACTTCAAGGCACGTCAGCGGATCGGCGCTTTCCTGATGCGACGAGGCTTTGATCCCGAGACGGTGCGTAGGACGCTGAGAGCGGCGGGCGACAACGACGCCGGAGAAGACTGACAGGCGCCGCGTGCCCGCGCGCACGGACTTGATGCACCGCAACTGGATGACGGTCGACACAACGTACCCCCCACCCAGGTACTGGCGGGCCGGATGGCATGACGCCGGGGGGTGACTCAAGATCGCGCCGGGCTTCCTCGACGTCGCGCACGTCGAGGACCAGCGCTGGATCCTCGCGCAGGCAATCATCTCGCTCGGGAAGGCCGTCGGACTCACCGTGATCGCCGAGCGGGTCGAGCGTCGCGACCAGGTCCAGCGCCTGAAAGCCGCAGGATGCGAACTGGCCCAGGGGTTCTTCTTTGCCCGCCCGCTGCATGCGGAGACGCTGGCGGCAGAGTTCGCCCGCGATGCAGCTCAGCCTTTGGGCTCAGACAGGTTGGCGCGCGCGTTCGCCTCGGAGAGCGAGGCCGCCTAGCGACCGGCTGGCCCGGTGACCTTACCGGAATCGCCGCGACGGTGTACGCCGAGCACTTGCGGTACACTCGGGCCCAGGCTATCTCTGCTCCGGCATGGCCGGAGTCAACTTCGACTGCTGACCAACAACGACTGACCGTGCCGCGCGGGCGGCTCGACCTTCGCCCATGCGGGCTCCAACCAACCGGAGGAGCCGATGCCTGATATCACCGTCGCCGTCGCGGCGGCCGCCGCGCTGATCGTGGGAATCGCGGTCGGTTACTTCGTCCGCCGCTATCTCGCTGCAAGCAATACCAAGCACGCCGAGAGCTACGCAGAGCGGCTCATGGCTGATGCGCGCGCCAAGCAGAAAGAGTTGGTCCTCGAGGCAAAGGACGATGCCCTCAACGTGCAGCGCGCCGCCGAGGAGGAGGCACGCGAGAAGCGCGCCGATCTCCAACGCCAGGAGCGCCTCCTGCTCGACCGATCGGAGAACCTCGATCGCAAGGTCGACGCCGTTGAGCGGCGCGAGACCGCGCTCGAGGAACGACAGCGGGAGATGGAGGAAGAGAAGACTCGGCTCGCGGCCCTTCAGCAGCGTCAGCTGGCTGAACTGGAGCGGGTGAGCGGCCTCACCGCCATCGAGGCGCGCCAGAACCTGATCCAGTTGATCTCCGACGAGGCAGAGGCGGAGGCTCAGCAACGCGTCCGAGCCATCGAGCGCCGCGCGCAGGAGGAGGGTGAAGAGCGCGCACGAAATGTGCTCACCACCGTCATGCAGCGCATCGCGGCCGATCACACCAGCGAGACCACCGTAACGGTCGTGCCGCTCCCGTCGGAGGAGATGAAGGGCCGCATCATCGGTCGCGAGGGCCGCAACATCCGAGCCCTCGAACAGGCAACCGGTGTGGACCTGATCATCGACGACACGCCGGAGGCGGTGGTCCTTTCGGGCTTCGATCCGGTGCGCCGCGAGGTCGCTCGCATGGCACTCACCAAGCTGATCAGCGACGGACGAATCCATCCCGGGCGGATCGAGGAGACGGTCGCCAAGTGCCGCTCGGAGATCGAGGTGGTGATGCGGCAGGCCGGCGAGCAGGCCGCCTATGACGCCGGGGTCCCGGGGCTGCACCCCGAATTGATCAAGCTCATCGGTCGGCTCAAGTACCGCACCAGCTACGGGCAGAACGTGCTGAACCACTGCGTTGAGACGGCGCGCCTGTCCGGTCTGCTGGCAGCCGAGATCGGTGCCAACGTGGCCGAGTCGAAGAAGGGTGGACTGCTCCACGACATCGGCAAGGCGATCGATCACGAGGTGGACGGACCACACGCCCAGATCGGCGGGGACATCGCCAAGCGCTACGGCATCAACGCGGTGGTGTGCAACGCCATTGCGGCCCACCACCAGGAGGTGGAACAGGAGTCGATCGAAGCGACGGTGGTGCAGATCGCCGACGCGATCAGCGCGTCGCGCCCCGGGGCGCGCGGCGAGTCACTCGACAACTACGTCAAGCGGCTCGACGACCTGCAGCAGATCGCGCTCAGTTTCCCCGGCGTGGAGCGCTGCTACGCCATCCAGGCTGGCCGCGAGATCCGGATCCTGGTGCGCCCCGAGTCGGTCGACGACCTCGCCTCCAGCCGGCTTGCCCGTGACGTCGTGAAGAAGATCGAAGAGCAGCTGCAATACCCCGGACAGATCAAGGTGACCGTCATCCGCGAGACGCGCGCGGTTGATTTCGCCCGATGAACGACCGCGCCGCACGACTGCGGTGCATGGTGATCGGCGACATCATCGGTAAGCCGGGTCGCCTGGCGATCGTGCAGACCCTGGCCGACCTGCGGGCCGAACTCGACCTCGACATGGTGATCGCCAATGGGGAGAACCTGGCCGCCGGCGCGGGACTGACCCCCAGCCTGGCCGAGGAGTTGCTGGGGCACGGCGTGGATGTCATCACCAGCGGCAACCACATCTGGGACAAGCGTGAGATCTACGACTACCTGGAGACCGATCGTCCCGTTCTGCGGCCGATGAACTACCCCCACGACGCTCCCGGACGTGGATGGCTGGTACACACGCTGCCGGACGGCGACCAGGTCGCAGTGGTCAACGTCATGGGCCGGGTCTTCATGAACCAGCTCGACTCGCCATTCACCGCCATGGACGGACTGCTCGACGGTGGAGCCGAGCCGCTCCCGCCGATGAGGATCGTGGACTTCCACTGCGAGATCACCAGCGAGAAGAACGCCATGGGCTGGTACCTCGACGGAAGGGTGACCGCCGTGGTGGGCACGCATACCCACGTTCCGACCGCCGATGCGCGCGTCCTGCCCAAGGGGACCGCCTACATCAGCGACATCGGCATGACCGGACCGCGCGACTCGGTGATCGGCTTCTCGCTCGAGACGGTGCTGCCGCGCTTTCTGACGCACCTCCCGACGCGGTTCGCGGTGGCAGAGGGACCGGTGAGCCTGAATGCGGTCGTCATCGAGGCCGACCGGGGCACCGGCCGAGCCACCTCGATCACCCAGATCCAGCGACTGATCGAGGTCTGAGCGGAGGGCCGATGCCGCCGCCAGCCGGCGACCGACCGCCACCCAGCCCGTCGATCGGCGCCATCGTCGGATCGACCGCCACCGGCAAGACCGAACTCGCCCTGGCGGTCGCGGGCACTCTTGCGGTCGAGATCCTGGTCGCGGACTCTCGACAGGTCTACCGGGGCCTGGATATCGGGACGGCGAAGCCGGACACCGCTGCGCGAGCGACCGTACCGCACCACCTGCTCGACCTGGCGGCCCCCGACCAGCCTTTCAACGTGGCCGACTGGCTGATGGCCGCACGGGACACCGTGAGACAGGTCGTCAAGCGGGGCCGGCTGCCGCTGCTGGTCGGTGGCAGCGGGCTGTACGTGGCCGCGCTGCTCGACGGATACGACCTGGGGGCCACATCCTCACCGCCCGCCATCCGCGCCCAGCTTGAGGTCTCGTTGGTGGATGACGGGCTGCCGGCTCTCGCGGCCCGACTCGTCGCTCTTGACCCGGTGACCGCGGCTGTCACCGATCTTCGCAATCCGCGGCGCGTGGTGCGCGCCCTGGAACGGGCACAGGCCTTGGGTGGGGCGGCGCCTCGCCCGCGATCGCTGCCGTGGCCCGGCGTGTTGGTCCAGGTCGGGTTGCGTCGGCCGCGTGCCGTCCTCGACCGACGCATCGACGTGCGCGCCGCGGGGCTCTTTGCCGGAGGCCTGTTGCCCGAGGTCCA
>JBDSIN010000164.1:0-4124 GCA_039917955.1 Candidatus Limnocylindria bacterium | reverse complement strand
AGGGACACATGGTCACCACCATCAAGATGCCGCAGCTGGGCGAATCGGTCACCGAGGGGACGATCGAGCGCTGGCTGGTCAAGGAGGGCGATCAGGTCGCGCAGTACGACCCGCTCTTCGAGGTGGTGACCGATAAGGTCAATGCCGAGGTGCCCGCGGAGGTCGCCGGAACGATCACCAGGATCATCGTCCGGGACGGCGAGACGGTGAAGGTAGGCACGCCGCTCGCCGAGATCGACGATGGCGGGACCGCTGCTGTCGAGCCCGCGCCGCCCGTCGCCGAGGCGCCCGTCGCCGAGGCGCCCGTCGCCGAGGCGCCCGTCGCCGCGCCGGTCCCCGCCCCCATGGCCGAACCCTCCGCCCCCGCTCCGGCTCCCGCTCCGGCCGCTCCGGCTCCCGCCCCGGCCGTTGAGGCCGCTGATGCCGCTGATGCCGCTGATGCCGCTGATGCCGCTGATGCCGCTGATGCCGCACCGGAGGCTCCGGTCCAGGCTGACGACACCGGCCCCGCCACCGACGCCTCGATGCGCATGACTCCCGCCGTGCGCCGCCTGGTACGCGAGCACAGGATCGACGTCGGCCAGCTCACCGGAAGTGGCGCGGCCGGTCGCGTGACCCGCGACGACGTGCTCGCGTTCATCGAGCGAGGGGCACCTGCGCCGGCACCTGCCACGCTCGCCCCAGAACCCGAGCCGATGGCGGCCGCGGCGGCCGCTCCAAGCGCCGCCTCGCCAGCCCCCGTCGCTCCTCCGCCCACACCCGCGCCGGCCCCCGTCGCGACAGCGCCCGCCGCACCTGCCTACGCGGCGCCCGCTCCCATGCCCGCACCGGTCGGCGGCGACACCGAGGTCCCGATGAGCCAGATGCGCAAGGGGATCGCGGCCAAGATGACCCGGGTGAAGCAGACCGTCCCGCACGCCTACACGGTCATCGAAGTGGACATGCACAACGTGGTCCGCTGGCGCGAGACGAACCAGGCTGGCTACAAGGCCCGCGAGGGGATCGGCATCAGCTACGTGGCGGCCGTCATCAAGGCGGTCACCGAGACGCTGCGACAGCACCCGACCCTCAACAGCCAGTTCGCCGAGGATCGGATCATCCTCAAGCAGGCCATGAACATCGGCATCGCGGTGGCGGTCGACAACGGGCTGCTGGTGCCGGTCATTGCCAACGCCGACCAGCTGTCGATCAGCGGCGTGAACCATCGGGTCCAGGACCTGGCGGCCCGCGCCCGCACCAACAAGTTGCGCCTCGACGAGATCCAGGGCGGCACCTTCACCGTCAACAACACCGGCTGGTTCGGATCGGTCTCATCGATGCCGATCGTGAACAGTCCCGAGGTCGCCATCCTGTCGATGGAGGCGATCGTCAAGCGACCGGTGGTGGTCACCATCGAGGGCGAGGACGTCATCACCATCCGACCGATGATGAACATGACCTGCTCGTTCGACCATCGCGTGCTCGACGGCGCGCAGGTCGGCAACTTCCTGGCCGATGTCCGCAAGCGTCTCGAGGGCTGGGATCCCGCCACCCCGATCGGCTAGGCCGGTCGCTTCTCCCGGTCGGGCGGCGGTCGGACGGCGGCCGGACGGCGGTCGGGAGTTGGTCATCTGTGCACCGGGGGACCGCTAGGCAGGCGCGCCGCCTGGAATTTGCCTCCCGAACCCCCATCCTGAGCGTGGAGCGAGCTCCTCATGCGGGCGATCCCGCGGTTGGAGACGCCCATTCCCCGTCTGGCTGTCCGTCGGTGGCAATCTGACAAACTTGTCGCCCCCACTCGAGCCACTTCCCGAGTCTGCGTCCGTATCGGTTCCACCCCACGGATCTAACGATCAACCCTGGACCCGAGAAGTCGCCCTGACGCCGAGGTAGGGCTCGCGAATCTCACCCGGTGGGAATCCGGATACGTACCTGACCGATGCATGATCGTTGGATCCGTGGGGTGGAACCGGTGCGTCCAGAGGGCAACCAAAGGGCCTCAGGACCGACCCCCGAGGCACGCCCCCTGAAGTCCTTCGCTAGACTCCGCACGTGGCACTTGATCCGCAACGTGACTTCTCGACCCTCGGCGAACTCTCGGTGCTCGGCGCATCGGAGGGACACCTCGCCTCTCCCTCCGACCTGATGTACCCCGGCGGCCCGGCCCTGGACGCCGGCCCGGGCGTGGACGCCGGCCCGGGCATCTTCCCCGGCGACCCGATCCCCGAGAACGCCGGCCCCGGCGGCCGCCGCCCGGAATGGCTGAAGGTCCGCATCGGCTCAGGCGAAACTTACGCCGAGGTCAACAAGCTCATGCGCAGCCAGGCCCTGCACACCGTCTGCGAAGAGGCCCGCTGCCCCAACCAGGGCGAGTGCTGGGCGCTCGGCACCGCCACGTTCATGGTGCTCGGCTCGGTCTGTACGAGGAACTGCGGGTTCTGTGCCATAGACACCGGACGACCACCGCAGACCGATACCGACGAACCGCGACGCGTCGGCGAGGCGGCAGCGCAGATGCGGCTGAACCACGCGGTGATCACCATGGTCGCCCGCGACGACCTGCCCGATGGCGGCGCCGGCATCGTCGCCGACACCATCCGCGCCATCCGCGACGCCTCCCCCACCACCAGCATCGAGGTGCTGATCTCCGACCTGAACGGCCGCGAGGCCGATATCCGCACGGTCGTCGAGGCCCGCCCGGAGATCCTCAACCACAACGTCGAGACGGTGCCGCGGCTTCAGCGCTCGGTACGCCGCCGCGCGAAGTGGGACCGCAGCGTATCGGTCCTTACACAGGGGCGTACGGTCGCAACCGAGATCGGCCATGACGCCATGGTCACCAAGACCGGGATGATGGTCGGCCTGGGCGAGACAACCGACGAGCTGCACGAGGCGATGCGGCTGCTGCGTGGGGCTGAGATCGAGGTCCTCACCCTCGGCCAATACCTCCGACCCAGCCGCCAGCACCTGCCGCTGCACAAGTACTACACGCCCGCCGAGTTCATGGCCCTGCGCCGCGTGGGGCTGGAGATGGGCTTCCGCCACGTGCAGTCCGGGCCGCTGGTGCGCTCGTCGTACCACGCCGCCGAGCAGGTCCCCGGCCCGGCACTGGCACGGGCCGTCTGATGGCTGCCCTAGACCACACCGCCATCCTGGCCAGCCGCGTGGCGGTCATGCACCGCCTGCTGCTTGATGCCGCGGGGGCATGCACCGATGAGGACCTGGCCTGGATCCCAGGCCCCACCTCCCCGCCGATCGCCTTTCACCTGTGGCACTGCGGCCGATGGGCCGATCGTTGGGCCGAGGCGCTCAGCGGCAACCAGCAGCGCTGGCACCGCGAGGGCCTGACCACCAAGTGGGGATTCCCGACCGAGCAGGGCAAGGGCGACACCGGCATGTCGCTCCCCGACGAAGAGGTTGCCCGCCTCCCGTTCCCGGGGCGCGACCAGATGGCGACCTACCTGCGCGGCGCCTTCTCCGACCTGGAGCACGCACTGGCGGAGCTGGACGACGAGCGCATCCTGCGCGAGACCGATGACCTGCTCGGCGCCGTGGCCCCGCTGGCGGACTCGCTCACCCGCCAGCTCTCCCGCGCCAGCCGCCACCTGGGGATGATCGAGGCGCTGCGCGGACTGCGCGGCAGCCCCGGCACCGCCACCCTCTGACGCCATGGTCCAGATGCGCGATATCAGCCGCCCGCCCGGCGGGGACGATCTCGGCTCTCCGCTGCGCCGGCCGCGTCGCGACCTCCCATTCACGCCGGCCAGCGACGCACGGCCGCTGCTGCTCGCCCACGGCGGACGGCTCACCAGCGACCGCCTCGGGACCGTCGCCTACCTCCCGACCTGGGAGCTCCAGGACGAGCTGGCCGAACAGCGTCGCTCGCGACGCATCGGGGATCGGCTCCTGCTGGTGGAGCACTTCCCGGTCTACACCATCGGTCGCGGCGGGGACGAATCCAACCTGCTGGCCACGCCGGAACGGCTGCGCGAGATCGGCGCCGAGTTCCACCGCATCGACCGCGGCGGCGACATCACCTTCCACGGCCCCGGGCAGCTGGTCGCCTATCCGATCGTCGAGCTGCGCGACCCGCTCGACCTGCGCCGCTACGTGCGCAGCCTCGAGGAGGCGATCATCGCCACCGC
>JBDSIN010000163.1:0-6319 GCA_039917955.1 Candidatus Limnocylindria bacterium | reverse complement strand
CTGGCGATGGTGCTGCTGAGCGAGAGTCCGTCCGCGATCCAGCTGATGGGCGCCGGGACGATCCTGGTCGGCCTGCTGCTCGCCACGCTGCGCTTCCGCGGCGAACCGCGACGACGCCCGGTGGCCGAGCCCGAGATCGGCTGAGACACCGGAGTATGGTTCGACCGATGTCCGACGGCACCCTTCTCCTCACCGGCCGGGGCCGGTTGCTGACACCCCAGCCGTACGACGGGCCGGGTCCCTGGGCGATCTTCGTCCGGGACGGCCTCCTGGCCTGGCTGGGTCCACTGACCGATGCTCCGGCTGCGGACTCCACGGTTGACCTCGGCGCCGCACTCGTCACGCCGGGCCTGGTCGATGCGCACACCCACCCCGCCTTCGCCGGGGATCGCTTCGATGAGGCCGCCGCGCGGCTCGAGGGTGCTCCCTATTCCGGTGGCGGAATATTGCGCACCGTCGCCGCGACACGAGCGGCGTCCGACGACGATCTGCGCGCGCTGATCGGCGCCCGCCTGCGCGCTTCGTTGGCGAGCGGGGTCACCACCATCGAGTGCAAGTCCGGGTACGGCCTCTCGACCGAGGGGGAGATGCGCGCGCTGCGGCTGATCGGCGAGGCGGCCGATGGGCTGCCGATCCGGGTGGTCCGCACCTTCCTCGGCGCCCACGCCGTTCCCCCCGAAGCCGCTTCCTCGGCCGAGTACGCCGCGGTCGTCGCCGACGAGATGATTCCGGCCGTGGCCGCCGCCGGGCTGGCGGAGTTCTGCGACGTCTTCTGTGACCGCGGCTTCTTCTCGCCGTCAGACGCGGAGCTGATCCTGCGCGCGGCGGCGGCGGCCGGGTTGGGTATCCGCATGCACGCCGATCAGCTGGCACGCACCGGCGCCACCGAGCTGGCGGTTCGCCTCGGCGCGCTGAGCGCGGACCACCTGGAGCAGCTCGACGCCGCTGGCGTGGCCGCCCTGTCCGCCTCCCGAACGGTCGCCACCCTCCTGCCTGGCCCGGCGCTGGTCATGCGCGATCGAATGCCGCCGGCCCGCGCGCTGCTCGACGCCGGGGTCACCGTGGCCCTGGCCAGCGACGCCAATGCCGGCACCTTCGGCGCGTGGGGGGCGATGCCCCTGGTGATCGGCCTCGGAGCCACGCTGCTCGAGATGAGTGCTGGAGAGGCCATCAGCGCGGCAACCGGGGGCGGGGCGGCGGCCCTTGGGCTTGGGGGCCACCGTGGCGTCATCGCCGAAGGCGCGGACGCCGACCTCGTCGCCTGGGACGCGGAGCACGAGGGCGCCTTCGCCCTGCACCTCGGGGCGGTGCGTCCGTCACGCACCTGGATCGGCGGTCGCGAGGTTAGTGGCTGAGGGCTACCATGCGGCCTGCGACAACACCGCCACGCATCCGTATGGAGGATTCTGCGATGACCCGACTCCTCGTCCACCTGTCGACCGGCCCAGAGAACCCGACGCGAGCCGCCCTCGCCTTCCTCGTTGCGCGTACGGCGCAGGTGAAGGGCCACGACGTCGACCTCTTCCTGGCCGGGGACGCCGTTGGCCTGCTTCGCGACGGGACGATGGACGCCTTGCACGGCATCGGCACGGGGAGCCTGCGGGAGCACTACGAAGCCCTGAATGCCGGAGGCGCCCGGTTCTTCCTGTCGGGGATGTCGAGCAAGGCGCGCGGGGTCTCGCCCGAGGCCATCGGCGACAAGGTCGTGGAGTTCGTTCCGCCTGATCGCCTGGTAGAGCTGACGTTCGAAGCGGACCGCGTCCTGAGCTACTGACGGCCAAACGGATCAGCTGCGCGGCCAGTGTAGATCAGCGCCTCTCGCTTCACGCCGCGCCCGACGAGGCGCGCGAACAGGTCGGGCACCCACCAACGAAGGAAGAAGAGACGGCAACCGACACAGAAGCCGGTGGCTGCCAGGAGTGCCTGCAGGCCGATCACCGCGAGCACGGGCACCCAACCCCACGGGACGAGGCCACCCGCCAGGAGCGCTGAGCCGAGGCCGAGAAAGGTGGCACCAAGCGCCTGCGCGAAGCGCGGCGGTATCTCGTGCTCCAACTCCGACGTGGGCAATCGCAACGCCATGCGAATGAGCGGCCACGGCCGCGAGAAGACGAACCAGCGCGTCCCGAGGGAAGCCGAGAGGGTCATGAAGGAGCCGACCGCGGCAGCGATCGGCCATGCGTTCAGCGCGGCTGCCACTAGAAGCGTCGCGGCAGCGGCCGCGGCTCCGAAGCGCTGAGCGCGTGGATCGATCCAGCGGCCCGCGGCAGGACGAGCATTGGGGGCAAGGGTTGCGGAAACAGTGACGGGGCGAATGAAGGCGGACATCGGTTCCTCGTGAGTGTGGAGATGCGGCGGGACAGAGGCGAGGAACCGGGATCGCGCGACGCCCATGGCGTCGGTGCGGAAGTTACGCGGCGGCTCCCCGCTGCGTACACGCGCAAGGTTCGCCCTCGAGGCGGGCGAGCAGGTCGGACGCGCTGGGGAGGCGCTTCCGGATCGCGGGAGCGACGAGATCCTGCTTCATGATCGCCGAAGCATAGCGACGAACCGCTCAGCTCGCCAGCTGCACCAGGCTCGAGGCAGAGAAGATCGGCCCGACCCCGACCTATCATGGCACCAGCCACGCCGATATCAGCAGCCCCACAGCCGGGCTGCAGCAGACTGGGCAGGACACCACCCACTGGAGCATTCATGGACCGATACGACCTGGTGATCATCGGCGCCGGCCCCGCCGGCGAGGCGGCGGCGTTTGTCGCCCGCAAGCGCGGCGCATCGGTGGCCGTCATCGACCGCGACCTGTTCGGGGGCGCCTGCCCGTTCTTCGCGTGCATGCCGTCGAAGTCGCTCCTGCACTCGGCAGCCGTGCACACCGCAGGTGGCGACTATCCCTGGCCGAAGGCGTCGGCCCGCCGAGACTGGATGATCAGCCGCGAAAACCGCGACTATCCGGATGACTCCCATCACAAGACCGACCTGGAAACCGCGGGCGCGGTCACGATGCGCGGCAGCGCTCGACTCGACGGTCCCGGACGCGTCGTCGTGACACACGAGGGCGTTGAGCATCAACTGGAGGCAGGGGCGGTGATCCTGGCGGTGGGTTCGGGCAGCAAGATCCCCGACATGCCCGGCCTCGCCGAGGTCCCGTACTGGACGAACCGCGACGCCACGGGGACGCGTGAGCTGCCGGAGAGCCTGCTTGTCCTTGGCGCCGGACCGACCGGGGTCGAGCTCGCCCAGGCGTACGCGCGATTCGGCGTGCCGGTGACACTCGTCGTCCCGGGTGATCGGATCCTGCCGCGCGACCACCCACGCACCTCAGCTGCGGTCGCGGCCGGGCTCGATCGTGACGGCGTGGTGATCCGTACCGGTGGGCGAGCGGTGCGCGCCGAGGCCGGCGCGGGTACCAACGGCCGGCACCGGTTCGTGCTGGAGGACGGCGGGACGGTTGAGGGAGCGGCGGTTCTGCTCGCAATCGGACGGACGCTGCCACTCGGCGATGTGGGCCTGGAGACAGTCGGCCTGGATGCCTCTTCGGGCCGTCTGGCGCCGGACGCCCAGCTGCGGGTCGCGCCTGGTCTGTTCGTGGCCGGCGACCCCGCCGGGCCGGAGATGCACACCCACGTCAGCCACTACCAGGGAGAGATGGCCGCACGGATCGCGCTTGGTGACGACGTCACGCCCGACTACCGGGCCATCCCGCGCGCCGTCTACACCGATCCGGAGACCGGCTCGGTCGGCCTGCTGCTCGAGGAGGCCCTGGGCCGAGGCATCGACGCGAAGGAGTTCACCGCCGACCTGGCCACCAGCGCCAAGGGCTACGCTGCCGAGGCTGCGGGGCACGTTACGATCGTAGTCGACCGTGCGGCGGGCACCGTGATCGGCGCCTTCATTGCGGGACCCGGTGCCAGCGAGGCGATCCACGAGGCGGTCCTGGCGGTGAAGCTGCAGACGCCCCTCACCGTGTTGGCCGATACGATCCACGCCTTCCCCACGGTCGCCCGGGTGTTGGGCTTCCTGTTCATCGAAGCCGCCGGCGGCTGACCGATCCGCGGGTGACCGATCTCCTGTCGGCAGATTCGCTGCTCCTGGCCGGGCTCTTCCTGGTATCCGCGATCCTGTACGGCTCGGTCGGCCACGGGGGCGCTTCGGCGTACCTGGCGGCCATGGCGCTGACCGGTGTGGCGCCCGACGTGATGAAGCCGACCGCCCTGGTCCTCAACATCGGCGTCGCGAGCATCGTCACGCTTCGTTTCTGGCGCGCCGGATTCATGCGGCCGGCGTCACTCGTCCCGTTCCTGGTGGGGTCCGTGCCGGCGGCGTTTCTCGGCGGCGCACTGACACTCCCCGGCGAGATCTATCGGCCGCTGGTGGGCGCCGTGCTGCTGGTGGCAGCGGCCCGCTTCGGCTGGACGGCGGCGCAACCGCGCGACGAGTTCGCACCCCGAGCGCCGATGCCCGCAGCGGTGACGAGCGGCGCGGGTATCGGCCTGCTGGCCGGGCTGACCGGCACCGGTGGCGGCATCTTCCTCACCCCGCTGCTGCTCGCCGCGGGTTGGGCCGGGACTCGCTTCGCGGCCGGCACCTCGGCGGCCTTCATCCTGGCCAACTCAATCTCCGGGCTGGCGGGCAACTACGCCAGCGTTGGCTCACTACCCCCGGCGCTGCCGCTGTGGCTGGTGGCGGTGGCGATCGGCGGCGTTGTCGGTTCAGAGCTGGGCAGCCGGCGCATGCCGGCGCCGTGGGTGCGACGCGCCCTCGCGGCCGTCCTGCTGCTCGCCGGCCTGAAGCTGCTGCTGCTCCCCTGAATCAGGCCTCGATCGCGATCTCGTAGATCTCGTCGGTCGGAATCCCATTGCGCTCGTGAACACGCTGCACGGCTTCCTTCGATGGACCGGTCGAGAGGCAGAAGACCTTGCCGCTGACCGGGTCGCCCCACGCTGTCTCGAAGTGGACGCCTTCCTCGGCCTCGATCGCCAGGTCGCCGTTGTGCGCCTTCAGCAGTGCCTCCTGAGAGAGACCGTGGAATCCGCTGTGCACATCCATGAACTTGCCCATCGCGTTCTCCTTCTGCGTGATCGGTGAGGGACGAGCCTACACGCCTGCGCACCTGGTAGTCGGTCAGTCGCGGAAGATGACACCCGGATTCAGGATCCCGCCGGGATCCAGCGCGCGCTTGATGGCGCGCATCGCCGCGACGTCGGCGCCACTGCGATCGGCCTCCAGCCAGTCCACCTTGGCGACACCGACCCCGTGTTCGGCGCTGATGGTGCCGCCCATCTCGATGGTCAGCCGCAGGATGGCTGCATCCACCCCCTCGTCCTCCGCCGGAGGACCGATGACACCGATATGCAGATTTCCATCGCAGACGTGCCCGTACAGATAACACGCGGCACTCGGAGCCGCCTCCTTCACCGCTGCGCGGACTCGGTCCACGAATCCGGCGAGTCGCCCGAGCGGCAGAGCCACGTCGAGCTTGTGCGGGACGCCCTCGGCGTTGATCGCCTCGGTGTGACCCTCGCGCAGGTGCCAGAGCCGTTCGCGACCCGGCCCGTCCGATGCCAGCACCGCGTCGCGCACGACCTCGCCTGCGGCGTCGATGGCAGCCGCCAGCTCGTCGGTCGGATCAACGCGGCTCTCGACCTCCAGGAGCAGGTAGGCGGGATGTTCCTCCCGGAAGGGCCGCTCCCCACCCCCGCGGCGCAGCACCAGCGCCAGCCCCTTGTCGAAGAAGAGCTCCGCGGCGGCGAGCGAGGGCAGGCTGCTGCGCAGGGCCCCGGCCAACGTCACCGCGGCCGCCGTGCCGTCGAGGGCCAACAGCGCGACCGCACGCCGCGGGAGGAGCGGGACCAGCCGCAGGCGGACCCGCGTGATGATCGCCAGGGTCCCCTCGCTGCCGGCGAGGAGCGAGGGCAGGTGGTAGCCGGTGTTGTCCTTCAGCATGCCGGGAAGGCGTCGTACCACGCTGCCGTCGGCGAGCACCGCCTCGATGCCCACCAGCTGCATCCGCATCGGTCCGTGGCGCAGGACATGGATGCCGCCCGCGTTGGTGGCGACCATCCCGCCGATAGTCGCGGAGTCACGCGCGCCGAGGTCCACCCCGAACCCGAAACCCGCTGATCGGATGTGGGCCTGGAGCGCACCAAGCGTCGCGCCGGCGCCGACGGTCACCTCGCCGGCGAGCAGATCGACCGGCTCAAGGTCGCGGAGGCGCAGCGTGGAGACAATGACCTGCGGCTGCGCGGCATGGCTGCGCGGGACCGAGCCGCCGACGAGGCCGGTATTGCCCCCTTGCGGGATGATCGCGACGCCCGCTGCC
>JBDSIN010000162.1:0-23685 GCA_039917955.1 Candidatus Limnocylindria bacterium | reverse complement strand
TCGGCTGGCATCGCAGTCATTCTCGCGATCAGCATGCTCGCCGTCGGACAGACGGTACTTGCCGCCGGTCCAGCGCCAGTTGGGCTCGGCACGGCAGCGCCCTTCGCGGTCCTGGCCGGCACGCCGGCGGTGACCAACACCGGGCCGACCATCATCACGGGAGACCTGGGTATCTCCCCGGCTGCCGCGGTGACCGGATTCCCGCCCGGGACGGTGAGCGGCACGCCCCACGCGGCCGACGCTGTTGCGCTGCAGGCCAAGATCGATCTCGGCACCGCGTACGACGTAGCCGCGGGGCTGTCGGTGACGGCTACCCACGGGACGCTGGGCGGTCTGACCCTCGTCGGCGGCGTCTATAACGCCGGAGGTGTCACGCTCGATCTCACCGGGACACTTACCCTTGACGGCCAGAACGACCCGAGTTCGGTGTGGGTTTTCCAGGCGACGTCGGACCTCATCACGGCGTCGTCCAGTACGGTGGCACTCATCAACGGCGCGAGCGCGTGCAACGTCTTCTGGCAGATCACCAGCTCGGCGACGCTCGGATCGGGCTCCACCTTCGTGGGGACGATCATGGCCCTGACATCCATCACGATGAACGACAGTGTGACGGTGACCGGTCGAGCACTGGCCCGGAACGGCCAGGTGACCCTGATCAACGACCGCATCAACGCATCGACGTGCTCGACCACGACGACGACGGCGTCGCCGGGGGCGAGCGTACCGAACGCCGCTTTGAATAGCTCCCAGGCAAGCGGCCGCATGGCTATCGTGGTCTTTGCGCTGGTCCTGACCGGCTTGCTGGCCGCCCTCGCCACGGTGAACGTGCGAACGGCTCGCCGGCGCACGTAACCTCGACCAGCCGCCCCGAGCGCCTGAGTCCTCTCACCGGGTGCTAGCCGGCGCACGCATTACGTAGTGATGCACGGCATCAAAAGGCCCGCACGCCCAGCAAAGGGTTGGTCGGGGCGAAAGGATTCGAACCTTCGACCTCCTGAACCCCATTCAGGTGCGCTACCAGGCTGCGCTACGCCCCGACCGGACGACACGGAGTGTACGACACGCGCACGCCGCCGACGAGCGGGCGAAGGAGTGGCGGGCCATCGGACCCGCGGCGGCGGTTCCATCGGCCCTTCCGGACCCTCGGGCATTCGCCGTAGTGTCGGCGGAGATGCACACGGAAGCACCCGACTCGGGAGTGCCCCCGGCGCTTGAAGCACCGCGGGGTTCGCTTCGAGTCCCCTACCGCGGGTCGGACCTGATCGCGCGTCGCCTGCTCAACAAGGACACCGCCTTCACCGAGCGTGAGCGCGAGCAATTTGGGCTGCGCGGGTTGTTGCCCGCAGGCGTTGCGTCCATCGATGAGCAGGTCGCGCTCGAGCTCGAACACGTGCGGCGCAAGTCCGACGACCTCGAGCGCTACATCGGCCTCGCCGCCCTCCAGGACCGCAACGAGACGCTCTTCTACCGCCTCCTCGTCGATAACCTCGAGGAGTTCCTGCCGATCGTCTATACCCCCACCGTTGGTCGCGCCTGCGAGGAGTTCAGCCACATCCTCCGGCGCCCGCGGGGCGTCTGGATCACGCCGGCTGACATCGGTCGCATCGACGGGATCCTGCGTGCGGCGACCGATCGAGATATCCGACTGATCGTAGTGACCGACAACGAGCGAATCCTGGGCCTCGGTGACCAGGGGGCCGGAGGGATGCCAATTCCGGTCGGCAAGCTCGCGCTGTACACCGCGGCCGCGGGCATCTATCCCGCCCAGACGATGCCCATCTCCCTGGACGTAGGCACCGACCGGCGGGAACTGCTCGATGACCCACTCTATCTCGGCTACCGAGAGCCACGGCTGCGCGGCGCGGCGTACGACGCGGTGGTCGAAGCGTTCGTGGACGCGATCGGCCGCGTCTTCCCGCGGGCGCTGCTCCAGTGGGAGGACTTCAAGCAACACAACGCGCTGCGCATCCTGGATCGTTATCGGCACCGGCTCCCCTCCTTCAACGACGACGTGCAGGGAACCGGCGCGGTGGTACTTGCCGGTCTGCTCGCCGCCCGCCTCTCGCGCGGCGGGCTCTTCCGCGAGCGGATCCTCTTCGTGGGCGCCGGCGCCGCGGCGCTCGGGATCGCGCGCCTCGTCGCGCGGCAACTGACCGACGAAGGGATCAGCGCGATCGCTGCCTCGCATGCCATCGCCATGATCGACAGCCGCGGACTCGTGACCACTTCGCGACCGGAGCTTCCCGCCGACCAGCGCCCCTTTGCCACCGATGCCGGCCGGGTGGCTGCCCTCGGACTCGACGAGGCGGCCCTGCGCGACCCGGTCGCCGTCGCGCGCTCCTTCCGGCCGACGGTGCTCATCGGCACGACCGGCACGCCGGGTGCGTTCAGCGAGGAGCTCATCCGCGAGGTGGCGCGCCACGACGACACGCCGGTCATCCTGCCGCTCTCAAATCCCAGCGACAGGACAGAGGCGCGACCTGACGAGGTCCTGGCCTGGACCGATGGACGGGCGCTGGTGGCAACCGGCAGCCCCTTCCCCGATGCGGAAGGGGCCTGGGGGACGCGGGTCATCGGCCAGGCAAACAATGTCCTGATCTTCCCCGGCGTCGGTTTGGGGGCAATCGTGGCCGAGGCACGCGAACTGACCGACGACACGTTCCTCGTGGCGGCCCGCGAGTTGGCCGGCATGCTCACCGCCGAGCGATTGGAGACTGGAGCCCTCTACCCGCCGATTCGCCAGTTGCGCAGCGTGGCGCGCACCGTCGCGGTGGCCGTCGTCCGCCACGCCCGGCAGAGCGGCTACGGGCGCCAGTACCGCGACGAGGAGATCGAGCCGGCCGTGGATCGCGCCATCTGGGAGCCCGAGTACCTGACCCTGGAGCCGGCCTGACGGTCAGTCGGCGAGCTCATCCTTCGGCGCGCGCGCCATCAGCTCGGCCACCGCCTCCATCGGCGCGCGGCCACCGTGGACGACCGCGTCCACCTGCTCGGCGATCGGCAGCTCCACGCCGTATTGTGCCGCCAACTCGAGCGCACCGCGAACGGTGGAGACGCCCTCCGCCACACCGTTGAGCTGCGCGGCGGTTTCGGTCCAGGACAGGCCGGAGGCCATCAGCTCGCCGGCCCGTCGGTTGCGGGAGAGCGGACTCATGCAGGTGGCGATCAGGTCCCCAACTCCCGCCAGCCCGGCGAAGGTCATCGGGTTGGCGCCGGCTGCGACCCCCAGCCGGGTCATCTCGGCGAGGCCCCTGGTGATGATCCCTGCCTTGGCCGAGTCGCCCAGCCGAAGGCCGTCCACGAAGCCGGCCGCCAGGGCAACGACATTCTTCAGCGCGCCGCACAGCTCGACCCCCACCAGATCGGGGTTGGTGTAGACCCGGAACCGGTCGCTCGCCAGGACCGCCGCCAACTCCACCGCCAGATCCGGATCCTCCGATGCGATCACCGATCCGGCCGGCAGCCCCGCGGCGATCTCGCGCGCCAGGTTCGGCCCCGAGAGCGCCGCCACGCGCCGTCCGGGCAGCTCGGCGGCGATCACCTGGGTCATGCGCTGGTGCGTCCCCTCCTCGATCCCCTTCACGAGGCTGAGGATCGGGGCGCCCGGGTACAGGTGCGGTGCAGTGCGGCGCAGCGTGCCACGCAGATGCGCGGACGGCACCGCGATGAGGAAGAGCCGATGCGGTTCCGCCAGGTAGGTGTCATCGGTGACAACCCGGAGGTTCGGCGGGAAGGTGATGCCCGGCAGGTACCGATCGTTCTGGCGCAAGGCCGCCATCTCGGCGTTTGCCTCCGCGCTGTGCGCCCAGATCGTGACCGGGCGTTGGGCCGCCGCCAGCTGCACCGCCAGCGTGGTGCCCCAGGCTCCGGCCCCGATGACCCCAACCTGGTCGGTCATGGCCGACGGCTACTCGACTTCGATGGAATGGCGCTCGGGCGGCGCGGCGGGCGCCGGCTCGTCACCCATCTTGGCGATCCAATGGTCAAGGTAGCTGCGGGCCGCGAGCAGCTGTTCTCGTCCGGCCGCCTTGACGTGGCGGCGCGTCTCCTCGGGCAGGACGTTGTGCATCACCGCCCAGAAGGCGGTCTCCATGCTCGCGCGGCTGTCGCTGCGCTGAAGTCGGCGCTCGAGATCCTCGATGCGTGCTTCAAGGTCAGTTGTCATGTCTTCCACGTGCCTTTCCTGCTGTCGTCGGCGACGGAGCCGCAAATCGGATCTTGAGAACATGGTCATCGAACCTGGCGCCGAGTGTCGGAGCGCCGATCAGTGCCCGCGGCAGCACCGCGTTGCGCCGCCATGTGCCGACCTCGATCAGCAACTCATCGGCATGTCGGGTCAGCGAGATCTCCTCCTTCATGGCGAACGGCAACTCAACCGACAGGATGAACTCCTCCCCCTCCCTCACCACCGAGTAGGGTCGCCCGCGGTAGAAGTGTACCGTCGGGTCGGTCTCGCCATACAGCGCCTTCCCGAGCTCGGTGAGCATCGGTATCCCGACCACCTCCCGGTCGAAGAAGGGCGCCTGGAGCACCGGAATCGGTGCAAATGACTGCTCGACCAGCGGTCCGTAGCGTTGCTGCGCCTCGTACCAGCCGCGGAAGAACGGACCGACCTCATCGGGCAGGATGCGGTTGGCCACGACCAGGTCGGTCGGATAGCCATACAGGTGGAAATAGGTGAAGGAGCGTTCAGCCTCCTTGATCACCACGTGCTCCAGGGTGAGCACCACGCGGATGGAGGTGCGATCGGGATCGGTCATCAGGTCGTGCAGGTGCTCGAGCTTGCGAAACAGCTCCTCGCCGGCGTTGAAGACGTCGTCGCCGGGCATCGGCATCCCCACCACTCGCTGGATGAACGGGCCTGTCAGCCTGCTGATGCGCCGCCCGATCGGCTCGATCTTCTCCATCCACCATTTCCCCGCTTCGGGGAGTGAGAGGAGGCGGAGCGTCTCGCCGGTCGGCGCCGCGTCAACCACGATGACGTCGTAGTTGCCCGAGTCGTGGTGCTCGGCGATCCACAGCAGGCTGCCGATTTCGTCCATGCCCGGCAGCACCGTCATCTCCTCGGCCAGGACCTCGTCCAGGCCGCGCCAGCGCAGCACGCTGCTGGCGTACTGCTGGATTCGCCCCCAGTAGCGCGCGACGTTGAAGAACGCGTCGGATTCCTGGCCGTAGAGGTTCGGAGCGATCTGGATCGGCTCGGGTCCGAGCTCGATCCCCAGGGCATCGCCCAGGCTGTGCGCGATGTCGGTCGACAGCACGATCGTTCGATACCCGCGCTGCGCACAGGCGAGCGCGGTTGCCGCCGCGACGCTCGTTTTGCCGACGCCGCCCTTGCCGGTGTACACGAGGATGCGCGGCGATCTGTTGGCGTTCCCGCTCAGCCCCGTCACGCAACTGACGATAGCAGCCCTCGGCGGTTCGGTGTCAGCTCCTGGCTAGCGGCGGGACCGGGACGAGCTCGATGCGCGGCGCGCGCGTTTCTGTGCGGGGCGCCGCTCCTCGTCCACCTTGCGCTCCCGGAAGATCAGTTTGATGGGCGTCCCGAGGAATCCGTGCTCGGCACGAATCCGATTCTCCAGGTAGCGTCGGTAGCTGAAGTGGATCAGTTCGGGGTCATTCACGAAGATCACGAAGGTCGGCGGTGCCACCGCAACCTGGGTCGCATACAGGACCTTGGGCAGCCGGTTCCGCACGTGCGAGGGCGGGTGCTCGCGGACCGCATCGGTGATCACCCGGTTCAACTCGCCCGTCGGGATCCGGCGGTAGCGTTCCTCGGCCACCCGGCGCGCCTCGCGAAGGATCCGCTCGACACGCTGCCCGGTGAGCGCAGAGGCGAACACGATATCGGCCCAGGCCAGGTAGGGGGCCTCGCGGCGCAGCGCCTTCAGCCAGTCGTCGGCGGTGTGCCCGTCCTTCTCGAGGGCGTCCCACTTGTTGATGACCAGCACGATCCCCTTGAACGCCTCGAGCACGTGGCCGACCACGTGGGCGTCCTGCGCGGTGTACCCCTCGATCGCATCGGTCATGACCACGGCGACGTCGGCGCGGTCGATCGCCTTCATGGCCCGCAGCACGCTGTATCGCTCGATCCCCCTCGCCACCGAGCCGCGTCGGCGAATGCCTGCCGTATCGACCAGGATCATCGTCTCTCCGTCGAGTGTCACCGCAGAGTCGACCGGGTCGCGGGTCGTGCCGGGCACGTCGCTGACGATCATCCGATCCTCGCCGAGGACCCGGTTGATGAAGGTGCTCTTGCCGGTGTTGGGACGGCCCACGACGGCCACCAGCGGCGGTCCCATCTCGGTCTCCGCCAGCTCCTCCAGGTCACCCTCGGCGATGTCAGCTCCGAAGCGGACCGATGCATCCGGCTCGAGTTCGGCGGGACCGGGCGGCGGCAGCAGCTCGACGAGCAGATCGGCGAGGTCGCCGGTGCTGCGTCCGTGCTGAGCGCTGACGGTGATGGTCGGCTCGAATCCGAGCGCGTAGAACTCGGCCCCCTCGTGTTCCCGTCGCGGGTTGTCGGCCTTGTTGATGACCAGGATCGTCGGCTTGCCTGCCCGTCGCAGGCGATCGGCCACTTCGTGATCGAGCGGAGCGATGCCGATCGCGGCGTCCACCACGAAGAGGACCAGGTCCGCCTCCTCGATGGCCACCCGAGCCTGGTCCTGCACGCGCGCCTCGATATCGCTCCCCGGCTGCAGCTCCAGGCCACCGGTATCGACCAGCGTGAAGCGCCGGCCGTTCCACTCGCCCGTGCCGTAGACCCGGTCACGGGTGGTGCCGGGGATGTCCTCGACGATCGTCACCCGCTCACCGACGAACCGGTTGAAGAGCGTGGACTTGCCCACGTTGGGGCGTCCGACGATGGCGACGACGGGTAGTGAGGCGGAAGCGGTGGCGGAGGGCATGCCCCGAGTGTACCCGTCGCGCGGACCGCATCCCGGTTAGCATCCGTGTGATGCGGATTGGGATCGTGGCCACCCGCCTGGCCGGGGTCGACGGCGTCACCTTCGAGACCGCCAAGTGGGAGATCGCGCTCGAGCGCATGGGGCACGAGATCCGCCTGTGCGCCGGCGAGGTGGACGCGCTGCGCGCCAGCGCGCGCCTGGTTCCGCCGATGCACTTCTCCTGGCCGCCCGCTGCACGCGTCACCGCCGCTGCATTTGACCCCGATAGCGACGCGGTTGCCGTCCGCGCCGAGATCGAGCGGCTGGCCGACCTCCTGGTTCCCGTGCTCGACAATTGGGTTGAGTCGGAGCACCTCGAGCAGCTCATCGTCGAGAACGCGTGGGCCATCCCCATGCACCTCCCGCTCGGCCTGGCGCTGCGACGGGTGGTGGAGCGGCGCGGGATCCCGGCCATCGGTCATCACCACGACTACTGGTGGGAGCGGGATCGCTTCAAGGGCTGCGTGGTCCCAGAACTCCTCGACGAGGCCTTCCCGCCCGATCTGCCGAACGTCCGCCACGCGAGCATCAACAGCTTGGCCGCAGCCCAGCTGCGCGAGCGCCGCGGCCTGGACTCGATGGTCGTGCACAATGTCTTCGATTTCGAGCGGCCACGGCCACGGCCCCACCCAGCCATGCGCCGCCGCATGCGTGCCGAGCTGGGCATGGGCGACCGCGGGCTGCTGGTCGTCCAGCCGACGCGCGTGGTACCGCGCAAGGGCATCGAACTGGCGATCGAGCTGGTCGGGCGGCTGCGAGACCCCGATGCGGTCCTGCTCGTCACCAGCCCCGCCGGGGACGAGGGCCTGGACTACCTGGTGGCGCTCGAGCGCCAGGCTGAGCGCGACGGGGTGCAGCTCCGCTACGCGGCCGATCGCTTCGAACCGGACATGGACGGCAGGCGCCTCGGCCCCGCGCACACCCTTCACGACGCCTATCTGGCCGCGGACCTGGTCACCTACCCCAGCCTGTACGAGGGATACGGCAACGCGCTGATCGAGGCCATCTTCTACGGCAAACCGACAGTCGTAAACCGATACCCGGTGTACGTGGCGGACATCGCGTCGCTCGGCCTGGATCTCATCGAGATCGACGGACGGATCACCGATGAGACGGTGGCGGCGGTCCTGGCGGCGCTCGCCAACCCGCGCCGCCAGGCGCGGATTGCCCGCCGCAACTACGACATCGCCCGGCGTCGCCTCTCCTACAAGGTTCTGCGACGCCGGCTGCGACGGTTGACCGCGCCCGATGGCGCGGGGCAGTGAACCGGAGCCTGCCTCGCAGGTCTTCCTCGCCTGAGGGTCACCGTCATGGCGTCACTTCTCACGCCTATTTCTCAGCTGCGGGGGCTTACCGCAAGCGGCTGGGTCCATCCGCGACCCGCCCGGAATGTACTTCTCACTGGCTGAGAGGCAGAACTCCGTAGACGCCTGCGGCCGCCGCTTCTTCAGCGTAAGCCGCCGAGGGTGAGCATTACCTCCTGGCGCACTGAGGGTGTAGTTCGACCGTTCTGCGTGGCGCGCGGCAAACGACAGTTGCGCCCGCCGCTCTGACCGGCAACTACGCCGTGAGGGCGAAGATCCGATCGCGAACCGCCTCGAGGTCGACCTCCGGCGTCGAGGTACCCCCGGTGATCCCAATGCGAGCCTTGCCCGTCAACCAGGCGACGTGATCGGTCTTGAGCTCGTCGGCATCGGCGATGTGGATCGTCTGCGCGCAGACCTCGGCGCACTTGACCGCCAGCTCCTTTGTATTCGAGCTGTTCTTGCCACCGACCACGATCATGGCGTCCACTCCCGCGGCCAGCAGCACCGAGTCGGACTGGCGGGTCAGCGTCACCGGGCAGACCGTGTTCACCACGCGCAGGTCGTGGCAGCGTCGCAGGCAGAAGGCGGCGAACTCCTCGAGCTTGAAGGGCAGGATGGTGGACTGGCTCAGCACGCCGATCTTCTTCGTGTGCGGAACGCGCTCCCACGTGGACCGATCCATGTCGTCCACCACGACGTGGTTCTCGCCGGCGTAGGAGCGCACCCCCTTCACCTCAGGATGGTCCTCGTGCCCGATGATGCAGACGGTGTACCCGGCCGCGGCCAGCTCACGGGCAGCTTTCTGCGACTGAAGGACCCAGGTGCAGGTGGCGTCAATGACCTCCACGTCGGACTTGCCGCGCACGCGCTCCAGGTCGTCCGCGGGAACCCCATGGGCGCGGATGACGAGCGTCCCACCCTCCACCTGGTCGGCCAGATCGGCGGTCTTGATGCCACGGTCCGAAAGGTCGGCCTTGATCCCGGGATTGTGGACGAGCTGACCGAGCGTGGTCACGTGCTTCCCCTCGTCACGGGCGTGCTTCGCCTTGTCGATCGCCAGGCGCACGCCGTAGCAGAAGCCGGCACGCTCCGCGATACGAACCTCGGGTCGAGTGGCGGTGGTCATCCCCCCGATTCTATCGGGCCTGTCCCGTACCGGCCTCGGTGCCCAGCGGGAAGGAGAGCCGCGATCTCGCGCATGATGCGCTCGGTGCCGGCTCCGAGGCCCTCGCGATCGAGCCTGCCGTCCGGCTGGTGCGGCAGGTGGAAGACCGGACCGATGCAGATCGTCACCGCAGTCCGATGCGGGAACCGGCTGCGTCCCGGAAAGATGCGCCCGGTTCCGGTGATCCCCACCGGCAGCAGCGGTACGCCGGCCCGCATCGCGATCAGTGCCGCGCCGAGTTTCCCCTCGCCGAGCACGCAGATGCGGGACCGCGTGCCCTCCGGGAAGATGGCGATCGGTCGTCCTTCGGCGAGGTGGGTCAGCGCCTCGCGCTGTGCTGCCCGGTCGCTCTCGCCACGCCGCACGAAGAAGACACCCGCCGACCGGCCCAGCCAGCCGACCAGCGGCCAATGCCGGATCTCCTCTTTGGCCATGAAGTGGATCACCTGGCCGGTCGAATGGCCGACCGCCGCTCCGATGAATGGCGGATCGAGGTTCGAACAGTGATTGGCCACCAGCAGGTACGGTCCGCTGCGCGGCACGTGCTCGAGCCCGTGAACCTTGCCGCCGCCGAGGAGCCACTTCAACCAGTTGGTGAGAATCGCGCCCGGGTGGAAGAACCAGGTGCTCACGCGCGTGCCGGGAGGTGCGACGCGATCGCGTCCACGCAGGCCGGCACGTCGAGCTCACCGGCGTCGAGCACCAGCGCCCCGACAGCCTTGCGCAGGGGTGCCACGTCTCGTTCGGTGTCGGCCGCGTCGCGCTCCCGAAGCTCGGCGAGGTACCGATCACGGCGGTCAGGGCGACCCATCTCCGCCGCCCGACGATCGGCCCGCACCGATGCCGCCGCGGTCAGGAATACTTTCAGCGTGGCGTCGGGCAGCACCACCGTGCCGATGTCCCGACCGACCATCACGGTATCGCCGCGTCGGGCCGCCGCGCGCTGCACGTCGAGCATGGCGGCACGGACCTCCGCGTGGCGGCTGACCGAGGAGACGCCGCGGTCCACGCGTGGCGTGCGCGCCTCCCGCGTCACGTCGCGCCCGTCGAGCAGCACCGTCTCGCGCCGGTCCGTCTGCTCACGCCGTGGCCGGCGCACGGTGATCTTCACCTCGCGAGCCAGAAGGGCCAGGTCCGGTCCGTGGTCCACGCCGATCCCGCGCTCGAGCGCCGCCAGGGTGAGAGCGCGATACATCAATCCGGTGTCCACGAACGTGGCGCCGATGCGCTGCGCCAGGGCATGCCCCACCGTGCTCTTGCCCGACCCCGACGGCCCGTCGATCGCCACGTTGAGCGGCGCCCGCCGCCCCGGCGTCGCCACGCGCGGTCGCGCCCCGGCGAGCGCCTGGACCTCCCGCTCCGCCAGGGGGCGCCACTCTCCGACGCGCAGGCCGCTCACGGTGAGCGGCCCCAGCCGGGTGCGCACCAGCCGGCGCACCTGGTGCCCCACCACGGCGAACAGGCGGCGCACCTCTCGTCGGCGCCCCTCCCCGATGCGGACACGGAGCCAGCCGCCGCGCTCGTCGGGGTCACGTTCGACCTCCTGGGGTGGCGCAAGAATCTCGACGGCCAGCAGCCGCGCAGGTCCGTCGTCGAGCTCGACGCCTTCGAGCAGGGCTCGCATGGCGCGCGCGCTCGGCTCCGAATCGATCAGCACGGCGTACTCGCGCTCCACCCCGTAGCGCGGGTGGAGGACGCGGTTCGCCCACGCCCCGTCGTTGGTCAGCAGCATCAACCCCTCGGAGTCCACGTCGAGGCGACCGGCCGGCCAGAGCCGCGCTCCGGACCCCTGGCCGAGCAGTTCCACCACGGACAGACGGCCACGTTCGGCGTGTGCCGACGACAGATAGCCGGCCGGCTTGTGCACCGCGAAGTGCGCTGCCGGCAGAGCCATCGCCAGGGGCTCGCCGTCCACGGCGATCAGGTCAGTGACCGGATCTGCGCTCTCTCCGACCAGCGCGGTTCGCCCGTTGACCGTGACGCGACCCGCCGCGACCAGCGCCTCGGAGGCGCGGCGCGACGCGACGCCCGCGCGCGCCAGGATCTTCTGCAGACGCTCAGCCGCCATCGGCCGGCTCAGGGAGAGGCGCTATGGCCGCCGGCAGGTCGTCGAGCGAGGTGAGGCCGAAGCGCTCGAGGAAGGTGAAGGTGGTGCCATACAGGATCGGCCGACCCGGCGTGTCGCGACGCCCCACCTCGACCACCAGGCGGCGGTGCATGAGCGAGCGCAGGACGTAGTCGGAATCGACGCCGCGCACCCGATCGATGTCGGCGCGGGTGACCGGCTGCCGGTAGGCCACGACCGCCAGCGCCTCCAGCGCGGCTGGCGTGAGGCGGGCCTCCTGGCGAGCCGCGTAGGCGGCCAGGCGGGTGCCGACCTCGGGGGCGGTGACCAGCTGCCAGGTGTCATCCATGCGCTGCACGCGGAGGCCACGGTGATCCTCGGCCAGGGTCTCTGCCAGGCCGCTGAGCGTCGCTTCGGCATGCAGGCGCGGCACGCCCCCCAACTCGGCAAGCTCGGCCGTCGTCAGGGGCCGCTCGGAGATGAAGAGGACGGCCTCGTACAGGACGTCAAGGTCACCCTGGCCGTCGCCATCGGTCATCGGACCGTCTCGAGCAGGATCGGGCCGAAGATCTCGTCCTGCTCAACGTGAACAAGGCGGCGGCGCACCAGCTCCAGCGTGGCCATGATGGTGACGGTGGCTTCGGTCCGCGAGCGGCAGGTCGCCAACAACTGCTGAAGGACGACCCGCCCCGTGCCCGACAGCGCCGCCTGCAGCGCGCCGATCTGCATGGCGATCGTGATCTCGCGCGCCATGACCTCGGGCGGCTCGGGCTCGGGGTCCGGGATCGCGGCCAGCGCCGCCAGCGCATCGGTCAGCAGCCGAACCAGGAGGACCTCCGACGGGACCTCGGGAAGGTCGGACTCGCGTGGCTCACGGCGGAACACCGGAGCGGCGAGGTCGCGCTCACCCAGGGCGCGTGCCAGATCGCGCAGGGCACGGTACTCGAGCAGGCGCTGGCGGAGCTCCTCCTCGTCGGGCTCATCGGCCGCATCCACCGCCGCGGGCAGCGGCTCGCCTGGCAGCATGCGACGCGACTTGAGCAGGATCAGCTGGGCCGCGACCGTGACAAACTCGGAGAGTTGGGCCATGTCGACCGGATGCTCCGCAAGATGCGCGACGTAGGCATCGGCCAGGTCGGCGAGCGGGACGGTCAGGATCTCGAGTTGGCGCGACTCGATCAGGTGCAGGAGCAGGGCCAGCGGGCCGGAGAAGCCCGGCAGGTTCACCTCGAAGCCCGCTTCGTCGGTCGGCGTGCCCACGGCCAGGGGGATCGGCGACGCGTCCACGATGCGGATCGGTTCGAGCTCCATCGGTCTAACTCGCGCCGTCCGCGGCCAACAGTGCGGCAGCGGCCGCGGCATCAGGTTCGGCTGCGCTTCCGCGAATGAACGCCGCCGTCCGCTCGCCGCACCCTGCCTCGAGCGCAAGGGCGGCCGAGAGCTCGGGGTGGTGCAGGTAGAGGTGGAGCGGGTAGCGTCTCGACGCAGGATTGGAGGAAGCGAGCCGTTTCAGGAGCCTCGGCACCAACGCACCGAGCAGGACCCCGCCGACTCGATGCCAGAGGCGCATCCGATACCCCTTCGCGGCATCGTGGAGGAGCGCGGCGGCGAGCAGTTCGGGGTCTTGGCGGCCAGCGGCCTGGAGGCGACCCATCACGTCGAGGCCATGTCGGCGATCGGCGGTGGGCATCCTCTCGAAGAGCTCGAATGCGTTGGCGGGCAGGATGCTGCGGACCCGCGTGATCTCGTCGGGGTCGACCCGGGCACCGAGGTGTCCGAAGAACTGCCCGACCCTATGCAACGCCGGCGCCGATCATCGCACCCGCGATCGAGCTGGCGACCCCGAACAGCCACTGCAGCGGGCCGCCGCCGGGTCCGTATGAGAAGACAACCAGGGCGAGCAGCACCAGGTATCCGAACTGCGCGTAGCGCTGCACCGCGAACTGCTGACGTGGCGGCAGGAGCGGCAGCATCACGTTGTAGCCGTCGAGTGGCGGAATCGGGAGCAGGTTGAAGAATCCGAGGAGCACATTGAAGTAGACGATCGAGGCGAGGACCAGCCGGACGAAGTCCTGCTCGAGCAGGCCCGCCGCATCGAAGCCACGGAAGACGACCGCGAATACGGCCGCCACGGCGAAGTTGGCGATCGGGCCTGCGCCGGCCACGATGGTCATCCCGATCGGGCCGGGTCGCAGCGCGTAGCCGTTCACCGGCACCGGCTTGCCCCAGCCGAAACCGGCGATCAGGAAGAAGAGCGCCCCCACCGGATCGAGGTGTCGCAGCGGGTTGAGGCTGACCCGGCCAAGTGCGCGGGGGCGGTGATCACCGAGCGCGTCGGCGAGCGCCGCGTGGCTGAACTCGTGAAAGGTGATCCCGACCACCAGGGCAACCAGGATCCCGGTGATGACCGGCAGGGACGCGTTGGAGAGCAGCACCTACGCCAGCTCCGGCAGCAGCTCGCGCAGGATGGCCAGGAGTCGCTCGGCACCGATCGGTCCCATCGCCAGCACCTCTTCGTGGGTCACCTCGCCGACCATCTCCGGGGTCGCCTTGTTGGTGACGAGGCTGAATCCGAGCACCCGTGCACCGTGATGGCGCGAGACGAGCAACTCGTGGACGGTCGACATGCCGACCGCGTCGGCGCCCAGGGTGCGCAGCATGCGCAGCTCGGCCCGGGTCTCGTAGCTGGGGCCGGAGAGCATGAGGTAGACCCCCTCGCGAAGCGTCACGCCGGCGCGCTGCGCCGCACCTCGCGCGCCGGCCCGCAGGTTGGCGTCAAAGGCATCGGTCATCGGCAGGAAACGCGGCCCGAACTGGTCCAGGTTGGGCCCGAACAGCGGGTTATCGCCCGACAGGTTGATGGTGTCGGAGATGAGCATCACATCGCCGGGGTCGTACTCCGGGTTGATGCCGCCCGAAGCGTTGGTGAGCACCACGGTCTCGACGCCCAGGCTCAGGCAGGCGCGCAGCAGCAGGGATGCCTGGCGATGCGACCAGCCCTCGTACGGGTGAGCACGGCCGGACAGGATCAGGGTCGGGATTCCGGCGGCATGTCCGGCAACGAGTTCGCCAGCATGTCCGGCGACCGCGGCGGTCGGGACGTGCGGGATCTCGCCGTACGGGATCCGCAGCTGCGCCCCGGCGTCCAGGAGCCCAACCACGTTGCCAAGACCCGAGCCGAGCACGAAGGCGAGGCGCGGAGCCTCGAGCCCCGGGATGGCGGCGAGCCGCTCAGCGATGGCGGATGCGGCTTCGCCGATGCGCCGCTCGAGCTCTTCCCCGTAGATCCCGTCGGAGAGGGAGCGGCGGGGCTCCTCCACCTACATTCGCCCCAGGAGGTCGCGCTTCTTGGCCTCGTACTCCTCCGGCGTGATGAGGCCCTTCTCGACCAGCGTCGCCAGGCTTTCGAGCGTGGCGGCCAGCTGCTCACCCGGCGACGCGGCGACCGGCGCGCCCGCTGCGGGTGCGGCCGCTGCCTCTGCGACGTGTGGCGAGGTCATTGGGACTTCTGCGACGCGATCGGTCCCGGCGCGTGGCGCCATCGGCTCGGCACGCTGCATCGGCGGGATCGACGCGGGAGACTGCATCCGTGAGGGAGGCGCGAGGTCTGGCCGCTCCAGCTTCTCCTTCTGGTTGAGCATGGTGATCTTGAACTTGACCGGCTCTGCCAGCATGACGTAGTCCTGGATACCGGCGGACTCGTCCGCGGCGGTCAGGATGTCGAGCATGCCGTAGTCAAAGATGCGGCCCAACCAGCTCTGGGTCAGGTGCGCGTCGTTGATCTTCTCCAGGCTGGAATCGGCCATCTCCTTGTTGAAGATCCCCTCGGCCTTGATCAGGCGGCGCGTCGTGACCAGGTATTCCTGGTTGCGCCAGGACCAGACCTTGAGACCGATCCAGGCAGCCGACACCAGCAGGATCGCCAGCGAAACGATCTGGAGGAAGCCGCGCAGCGTCCAGTCCTCCCCCGAGGTCTGCCAGATGAGCACGGCGAAGGCGAGGAGGGCACCGATGACGAAGGCCCATGTCTGCGCCAGGATGGCGAACCAGTGTTGCCGACTCTCGAAGACGACCTCTTCGCCACGGCTGAGGAGATTCTTGGCGTAGCTCATTCGGGCGACTCCGCTACTGGTCGGGCTGTTGCTCAGGCTCGTGGATGCGCCCGCGTGTAGACCTCGCGGAGGCGCTCTCCGGTCAGGTGGGTATAGAGCTGGGTGGTGCTGATGCTAGCATGGCCGAGGAGCGTCTGAACCACCCGAAGATCGGCTCCCCCCTCGAGCAGATGCGTCGCGAAACTGTGCCGGAAGGTGTGCGGCGTCACGCGCGCGACCACCCCCGCGACACGCGTCCAGCGACGGACCAGCTGCCAGACCGACTCACGGGCGAGCCGCGTCCCACGGCGGCTCACGAATACGGCGGCGGTTGGCCGTGCGGCCGTCCATTCGAGGCGCGGGCCGGCGAGGTAGCGATGCAGGCGCTCCCGGGCCTCCTCCCCCATCGGGACCCTCCGCTCCCGGTTTCCCTTGCCGATCACCCGCACCTGCAGGCCTGGCAGGTCGAGGCGGTCGGTGTCGAGACCGGTCAGCTCGCTGGCGCGCAACCCACAGGCATACAGCAGCTCCAGGATGGCCCGGTCGCGGATTCCGATCGGATCGTCTGACGGCGGCGCTTCGAGGATGCTGACGACCTGGTCGGCGGTGAGGACCCCCGGGAGGTAGCTGCCCGGTCGCGGTGCATCGAGCAGGGACGCGACGTCCCGCTCGGCCAGCCCTTCACGCAGCGCGAAACCGTAGAAGCTGCGCACCGCGGCCATCTTGCGAGCCTGGGTGCTGGGTCGGCGTCCGGCGCTCCGCAGGGCATTGACGAAGTCGCGCACCGGCTCGGGATCGCTGCGCCATGCGCGCCCGCCGAACTCGGCGAACTGCGCCAGATCGTGACGATAGGCCGACACCGTGAGAGGTGACAGGCCACGCTCCACCCGCAGCTCGGTCAGGAACGCCTCAATCGCGGAGTGCAGCTCGGGGTCGGGTCGGCTCATCCGCCCGCGCTGCGCAGCAGAGCCTCCGCCGCGGCATGCGCCTCGCTGCCCGCGTCGCTGCCGGCCAACATGGCCGCCAGCTCGAGCGTGCGTTCCTCGGCCGAAAGAACCCGAGCGTCGGCAACGGTGCGTCCGTCGATCTCGCGCTTCCCGACGTGGACGTGCGCGTCGGCGTAGGCGGCAATCTGCGGGAGGTGGGTGACGCAGATCACCTGGTGGAAGGCGGACAGGGCGCGCAGGCGCTCACCGAGAGCCGTCGCGTTGCGGCCGCCTACCCCGGCGTCGATCTCGTCGAAGATGAGGACCGGCGTCTCGTCGGCCGCCGCCAGCACGACCTTGAGTGCCAGCGACAGGCGGCTCGCCTCACCGCCCGAGGCAATCCGCGACAGCGGCCGGGGCGGCTCGCCCGGGTTCGGCGAAAAGGTGAATTCGATGCGGTCGGCGCCGCTCGGTCCAATCTCGGTGGCTTCCAGCGAGATCCCGAAGGCTCCGACCGGCAGGCCGAGCGGCGGCAGCTCAGCGTTGACGCGTTCGGCCAGGCCGGAAGCGGCGCGACCGCGCTCGACCGACAGCGAGGCGGCGAGCTCTTCCAGCGCGACTCGGCGGCGGGCCTCTTCGGCGGCAAGTCGCTCGCGCAGCCCGTCCTGATCCTCCAGCCTCGCCAACTCGGTGGCCACCGTGGCCTCAAATGCGACGATCTCCGAGATCGTCGCGCCGTACTTGCGCTTCAGGTCGTAGATCAGGGTCAGTCGGTCCTCAAGAGCCGCGCGTGCCGCCGGGTCAAGGTCGACCGCCTCGCCGAGGGCAGCGCTGTCCCGCGCGAGCTCAGTGGCTTCGGCCTCCAGGCCTCGAGCCCGCTCAACGAGAGCGCCGAATCGATCGTCGTGCAGTGCCGCCGCGGCGAGCGAGGCGTGCGTCGCACGCAGGACGTCGAGCCCCCCGCCATCGTCCTGCAGCGACCTCGCCGCCTCGGCCGCCGACCGCGCGATCAGTTCCGCGTGAGTCGCGGCGCGGAGGCGCTGCTCCAACTCGACATCCTCGTCCGGCTTGAGATCTGCCGCGCCGATCTCATCGACCTGGTGGCGGAGCAGTTCGACGCGCCGTGCCAGCTCATGCGCATCGGTCAGCATCTCGCTCGACTCCGCGCTGGCGGCGCGCCAGGCACGGTAGGCCTCCCCGACGGCCGCCGTGCGCGCGGCGAGGTCGCCGACTCGGTCGAGCAGGGCCAGCTGCCGCTCCGGAGCCAGCAGGCGCTGCTGGTCGTGCTGGCCGTGGATCTCGGCCAGTCGCGACCCGAGCGCACCCAGGCTGCCCACGGTCACCGTGTGATCGTTTACGCGCGCCAGTGAGCGTCCATCGGCGCTCACCTCCCGGCGCACGATGACGAGGCCGTCACCGGCCGCCAGCAGGTCGGCCAGCGGGTCGTCTGGCTTGTAGTCCACCTCGTCGAAGATCGCCTCGACCCGTGCCGCGTCGGTTCCTGCACGCACCTGGTCGGTCGCGGCACGCGCGCCGAGCACCAGCGACAACGCGTCCACCACGAGCGACTTGCCAGCGCCGGTCTCGCCGGTGAGCACGGTGAAGCCCCGCGTCAGCGGGAGTCGAACCCGCTCGATGACGGCCAGGTTCTCGACCAGCAGCTCGACAAGTGGCATCGGTATCGGTTCGTGGTCAGTACGGCAGCAGTGAGGCCTTGGTGCGCAGCAGGTCGTAGAACGGCGTGCTGCCGCCCGGTTCGACCATGCGCAGCGGCGCTGGCAGGGCGCGCACCTCGACGGTTTCGCCCACCGCCATGGGGATCTCCCACTGCCCGTCGAGACTGATCTGCGCGCCGGCACCGGCCTGGCGCAGGTTGAGTCGCACGACGCGGTCCTCGCCGACCACCAGGCTGTGCAGCGGCGACAGGTACGACGCGACCGGGGTGATGATCATGTTGCGCAGACGCGGATCCAGGATGGCGCCACCCGCACTGAAGCTGTAGGCGGTGGACCCGGTCGGCGTGGCGACAACGACGGCATCAGCCACGTAGGTGGCCAGGTGGCTGTCGCCAACCTCCACCTCGACCTGGATGAGTCGGACGCGCTCACCGCGCGCCACCGCCACGTCATTCAGGCAGGCGTGCTCCTCGCGCTCGCCCGAGTCCCGAATCAGGGTCACCCCGATGCGCAGTCGATCCTCCAGGGCGAAGTCACCGGCCACGACCTGGTCGAGGGCACGCTCCAGCCCTTCGGCTTCGACCTTGGCCAGGAAACCGACCCGGCCCATGTTGATGCCCAGCGTCGGCACGCCGGAATTGCCGATCGCCCGCGCAGTCCGCAGAAAGGTGCCGTCGCCCCCCAGGACGCAGACCAGGTCGCTCGCCTCGCACCCTCGGGCGATCCCCTCGCGATTGTCCGCCGCGGAGTCCCATGCCTCGGCCCCGTGCGCGTCGCACCAGGCGTGGCCGCGGCGGAGCACCTCGGGAACGGCAGGGTTGGTGGGGTTGTACGCGAAGCCGATCCGCATCAGTCGCCCGACCGCAGCCGCTCCGCGATCTCCTCGATCCCCCGCCGCAGCGATGCCAGTTGGGTGGCAAGCTCGTCAGGGGTGATGGCCGCATAGGACCGATCGAGCCCGGCCGCGATGAAGGCCCGCATCAGGCTCGACGGGGAGACTCCCCGGGACCTGGCCACCTCTTCGACTCGCTCGAGGAGCGCGTCGGGCATGCGCATCGAGACAATCTGGCGCATCGTGTCCGGCGCCGGCTCGTGCGGTGGTGGTGGCAGGGCAGCCAGCTCCTCGAAGACGCTCAGCTGCTCGCCGGACGGGGCGCCCTTCCGCTTCATCGTTCGCATCGTAGTACGCCCGTCATACCGACGACGGCGTAAGACGCTCCGCGAGGGTCTCCCAGGGCTCGGTGGCGGCCTCGGACGGGTTCCGGCGGTCGGACCCGCGAGCGAGCAGAGCCAGGAACTCGCGGTTGCCGTCGGTCCCGGTGAGCGGTGACTCAATCAGGCCGATCGGCTGGAACCCGGCGGCCGCGGCGTCAACGGCAAAGCGCAGCAGCACGGCCCGGTGGATCGCCGGATCGCGGACGACGCCGCCCCTCGGAACCGAGCTGCGGCCAGCCTCGAACTGCGGCTTGACCAGGGCGATGACGCGACCCCCCTGGGTCAGCAGGTCGTGCACCCGCGCCAGGACGCGCCCCAGCGAGATGAAGGACAGGTCCAGCGTGGCCAGGTCGATCGGCTCCGGAAGGCTCGCCAGCTCGCGAAGATTGGTGCGCTCCATGCTCACCACCCGCGCGTCGGTCCGCAGGCGCTCGAGCAGCTGGCCACGCCCCACATCGACCGCGTACACGATCCGGGCACCGCGGGCGAGGAGCACATCGGTGAAACCGCCGGTCGAGGCTCCGGCGTCCAGGCAGGCACGATCGGTCGGATCGATGCCGAACCCATCGAGCGCCGCCTCGAGCTTCGCGCCCGCGCGCGAGGCCCAGCGCCGCCGGGCACGCATGGTGATGACCGCGTCGCTCGGCACCAGCTGTCCCGGCTTGAGCGTTCGACTGCCCGCGCCGCCGAGCTCCACCTCGCCGGCGAGCAGCAATGAGGTTGCCTCGGCACGCGATCGCACCAGGTCGCGCTGGACGAGAAGCTGGTCCAGCCGGATGCGGGTCACAGGTACAGGCTCATCGGTATCAACGTCATGGGCGGACGCAGCCTCAGGCGGCGGTCACCTTCGATGTCCGTTCCGTGTCGGCGCGTGCGACCGGTGCCTGCAGGCCGAGCGCCTCGCGGATCTGGGCCAGGATCCCCGGCTCGTCGATCCGCTGCTGCCGACGCAGGTCGTCGACCGCGCCGTGGTGAACGAACCCCTCGGCAAGCGCGACCTTGAGCAGTGGGATCCGGACCCCGGCCCGATTGAGCGCGTCGAGCACGCCATCGCCGAACCCACCCATGGCCGCGCTCTCTTCAGCCGTGACCACGAGGCGCCGGCCCGCCGCCTGGGCGCTGATCAGATCCTCGTCGAGCGGCTTGGCCCAACGCGCGTTGATCACGGTGCTGCCGATTCCATGGTCGCGCTGCAGGTCGTCGGCCACGCGGAGCAGTCGCTGCACGATCGGCCCGAAACCGATCAGCAGCAGGTCGCCACCACTGCGCAGCACCTCACCCCGGCCAACCTCGAGCGGCGCCCCCTCCCGGTCCGGCAGGTCCTCCCCCGGGTCGCGGGGGTAGTGCAGGCTGATCGGTCCGTCATGACTGAAGGCGGTCGCCACCATGTCTCGCAGCTCCTGCTCGTCCTTGGGCGAGCCGATGACGAGGTTCGGCAGGGCGCGCTGCGGGGGAAGCGTGAACATGCCCTGGTGGCTGGTGCCGTCCTCCCCGACCAGCCCGGCCCGGTCGATGGCCAGCAGCACCGGCAGATCGTTCTGGCAGACATCGTGCACCAGCGAGTCGTAGGCGCGCTGGCTGAATGTCGAGTAGAGCGCCACCACCGGGCGCAACCCGCCGAGGGCCATCCCGGCGGCCATGGTGACGGCGTGCGGCTCGGCGATGCCCACGTCGAAGAAGCGATCCGGGAAGCGTGCGGCGAAGCGCGACAGGCCCGTCCCGGTGGGCATGCCGGCGGTGACGGCACAGATGCGCTCATCAGTCTCTGCCAGCCGCACCAGCTCCTCGGCAAAGGTGGCGGTGTAGGTCTTCGGTCGGCGTCGCGCCTCGGTCTCCGGCGGGAGCGGCTCCTCGGTCGGATCGATGAGGCACAGGTCGATCGGCGGCAGGCTGGCGCCATGGAACGCGACCGAGTCCATCTCGGCAGGCCCGTAGCCCTTGCCCTTGGTCGTTTTGACGTGAACCAGCACCGGGCCCGGCAGGGCGAATGCCCGCTCGAAGCTCTCTTCCATCTCTGCGAGGTTGTGGCCGTCAAGGACACCGATATAGGTGATCCCCAGATCCTCGAAGAACCCCACCTTGGCCCAGGAGCGCTTGAAGGCCTCTTTTGCCCACTGCAACGCGCCCAACGCCGGCTTGCCGAGGAGCGGGACCTTGGGGAGCATCCGCGCCGTGGCCGACTTGGTCTCCTGGTAGGCGCGCGTCAGGCGCAGCTTGTTCAGCCTCGTGGAGAGACCACCGACCGAGGGACTGATGCTCATCTCGTTGTCGTTGAGCACGATCAGGAGGCGCTGACGCGTGTGCCCGACATGGTTGAGCGCCTCCATGCTGAGCCCGCTCTGGATGGCGGCGTCTCCAACGCACACCGCGATGCGCTGGCTGCGCAGCGGATCGGTGCTCGGTCGCAGCTCGCGCGCCGCTGCCAGCCCGACACCGATGCTCACCCCCGTGCCGGCGTGGCCGCCATCGAAGACGTCGTGCTCACTCTCGGCGCGTCGCGGGAATCCGCCCACTCCCCTCAACTGGCGAAGGGTGGCGAAGCGATCGAGACGCCCAGTGAGCAACTTGTGCGCGTAGGCCTGGTGACCGGTGTCCCACACGATCCGGTCGCGGGGCGAGTCCATCACCCGGTGGAGCGCCAGGGTGATCTCAACGGTCCCGAGCGAACTGGCGAGGTGTCCACCGGCGTGCTGCACGGTTCGGATCATCTTCTCGCGCAGCTCGGCCGCGAGGATCGCCATCTCCTCGGCGGTCATCCCCCGCAGCTGCGCCGGGTCGGTCAGGGCGTCGAGGATTGTCAAGCGTCTCTCCGGGTCGGTTTGGCGCTCGAAAGTATAGGTCAGCCCGCTGTCGGGGTCAGATCAGCGTCTTGGTCAGGAAGTACGAGGTCTTCGACACCGCGTACCCCTCGCGGGCGTAGAAGGCGTGGGCTCGCTCCCGGGTCAGCCGCGTGGCGATCACCATGCGCTCGCATCCACGGGCGGTCGCCCAGCGCTCGGCAGCCTCGAGCAAACGGTTACCGATCCGAGAGGAACGGTGGCCCTCCGTCACGACCATGCCCATCACCAGCGCACTGATCGGCTCGACCAGGGTTCGCCGCAGCTCGACGTGGCACCAGCCGATCGCGTGGTCACCCGCGTCGGTCGCCACCATCACCGCCGCATCGGTCGGGTGGAGGGCCTCGAGGCGACCGAGCAGAGCCTCGCTGCTCGTGGGATAGCCCAACTCACCGGCCAGCGCGGCAAGTGCCGGAGCATCGGACGGGATGGGCGACCGGATGCCCATCGGGCTCAGACTCGGCTCACGCATCCGAGTCAGCCGCGGTCGTCTCCTCCTCGCCGCCTGCTTCGAGACCCCTCCCGAGCTGACTGATGCTCAGCTCGGCTTCCCGAAGCCGCTGTTCGGCCGCAGCATGCAGCCGCAGCGCTTCGCGATAGCGAGCGATGCTCTCTTCGAGGGGCAGATTCCCCGCCTCGAGCGCCTGGACGATCCGCTGCAGTTCGGCGACGAGCTCATCGAAAGGGCGGGCCGCAAGGTCGTCGGCGACCGGTTGATCTGTCACGGCAGCAGCTCCTCCATCCCCGATGTGGTCCGATCGACACGCGCCTCAATGCTTCCGCGAGCGACCACGACTTCCAACAGATCCCCCACGGCCGTCTGCGCCGGGTCACGCACGATCGTACCGTCGACGAGGCGCGCGACGGCGTATCCGCGGTCAAGTGTCGCCATCGGCGAGAGTGCGCGCAGCGCGTCCGCCAGCCCGGCCAGAGCCGTCGTCTGCTGCCCCGTGCGCGAGAGGAGAGCCCGCTGGCCGCGATCGACCAGTTCTGCGGTGCGCTGTCGCAGCGCATTCGTGTCGGGCAGGAGCCGGGTGAGTGCCCGCTCTTCGGCGGCAAGGAAGCGTCGGCGCTCCGCCAGACGACCCACCAGCGCGGCCGAAGCGCGATCCCGCAGCCGGTCGAGGATGGCGGGGAAGGTCGACAGGTCGGGCGCAACCTGTTCCGCGGCAGCCGAGGGCGTTGGCGCCCGCAGGTCGGCGGCGAAATCTGCCAGCGTCACGTCAGATTCGTGCCCGACGCCGACCACGACCGGCATCGGCGCCGCCACCACCGCCCGCACCACGCGTTCGTCGTTGAACGACCAGAGATCCTCGAGCGAGCCGCCGCCGCGGCCGAGGATCACGACGTCGATGTCGCCGCGCGCGGAGAGGCGGTCGAACGCACGCACGATGGCACCCGCGGCAGTCGGTCCCTGCACAATCGTTGGCGACAGCACCAGCTCGCCGATCGG
>JBDSIN010000161.1:0-5065 GCA_039917955.1 Candidatus Limnocylindria bacterium | reverse complement strand
CTTCTCGCCGATGCTGATCCCCCAGCTGGCATTGCCGTTCTCGAGGTCGAGGTGATGGAAGCCGGTCGTGCCGATCGGGCGTCCGTCGGCGACCAGACAGATCACGAAGTGGTACTCATCCTTGCCGTGGTGCTCGAGCCTGTCGGTGAACCATTTCTCTTCCATCGCCAGGCTGAACGGTGCACGCAGCGACAGGTAATGTGTCGTCTCGGTGTCGGAGAACCAGCGGACGAAGACAGGCAGGTCCTCGCGCTCGGCCGGGCGCAGGTAGACCCGCTCCGCGCGGACGACGGGCATCGACGGCGGGACGGGAACGGACGGATCAGAGGTCGGCATCGCTCCACCGTTGCGGTAGGCTGAACTCCTCGCAGGATACAAGGAGACCCCCTCACATGGCTGCTGTCCGCACCGCCACCGTCACCTGGTCGGGTGATCTTGCCTCCGGAGCCGGATCCGTGAGCGCCGGGTCGTCCGATACCTTCATCGACCTGCCGGTCAGCTGGGCATCCCGCACCGAGCAACCCGAAGGCCGCACCTCGCCCGAAGAGCTGCTCGCCGCGGCCCATGCCAGCTGCTACGCGATGGCCTTCTCAGGTGGCCTTGGCAGGGCGGGCACGCCGCCCGACCACCTGCACGTTTCGGCCGAGGTCACCTTTGAGAAGCTCGAAGCCGGCTGGACCGTCGTCTCCTCAGCGCTCACGGTCATCGGGCAGGTCCCCGGCTGTACTCAGGAGGCGTTCCGGGCGGCCGCGGAGGATGCCAAGGACGGCTGCCCGATCTCGCGCGCCCTGACCGGAAACGTTGCCCTGTCCGTGCAGGCGACCCTCGAAACGGGTGGCTGAAGCGGACGGCTCCATCTCTGAGCGTGAGGCGCTGTCAGCGGTCGGGCGGGTGCTTGCGGCGGTCAGCGCCGGCGGGTTCGAGGTCCAGCCGGTGCTCGACCGGATCGCCGCCGAGGCAGCAGCGCTGTGCCGCGCCGACATCGCGTTTGTCTTCCTGCTCGAGGGCGGGCTCTTTCATTTCGCCGCCGGTGTGGGCGGTCGGCCGGAGCACTGGGAATTTCAGCGCACGCATCCTTTCCCCATCTCCCGCGAGACCGTGAATGGGCGCGTGGCCCTTACGAACGCCGTGGTGCACCTTCACGACGTGTTGGCAGACGACGAATACAACTGGGGCGGGCAAACAGTAGGTGGCTATCGGACCCTGCTGGGTGTTCCGATCCGCAGCGACGCCGGGCTGATCGGCTCCTTCGGCATCGGACGGATGACCGTCTCGCCCTTCTCCGATTCGGAGATCGAATTGGTGAGCCTGTTCGCCGACCAGGCGGCGATCGCGATTCGGCTGGCGCGCCTCCTCAGCGACACCCACGAGGCGCTGGAGCGCGAGACCGCGGTCGGTCATGTGCTGCAGTCGATCAGCCGCTCGACCTTCGAGCTGGACGCGGTGCTGCAGACCGTGCTCGACAGCGCGGTGCGACTGACGCATGCCGACCAGGGCAACATCCTGCGCGAGGCGGGCGGCGAGTTTCGCGCCCGTGCCTTCAGTTCGGATGTGCCCGCCGAGTTCCGGGAGATCATCTCGGGGACCGGGTTCCGGCCCGAGCGCGGCTCGGGGATGGGTCGCGCCCTGCTCGAGGGCGGCCCGGTCCAGATCGTCGACGTCCTGGCCGATCCCGAGTACCGCCTGACCGAGGCCCAGGGAATCGTAGGTATGCGGACTCTCCTCGCCACGCCGCTGCTCCGCGATGGTGAGCCGATCGGCGTCCTCGCCGTCTGGCGCCGGGAGGTGCAGGCCTTCACCACTCCCGAGATCAGCCTGTTGACGACGTTCGCCGACCAAGCGGTGCTGGCCATCGAGAATGTCCGGCTGTTCGAGACGATCGACCGACAGCGCACCGAGCTGGCGCGCTACGCACCGCAGGCTGCGGAACTCCTGTCGAGCGCCGAGGGCCAGGCGCTGCTGGCGGGCCACCGCCGTGAGATAACGGCGCTGTTCGCGGACCTGCGCGGCTTCACCGCCTTTGCCGAACAAGCGGAGCCCGAGGAGGTGTTGGGCGTGCTGCGCCAGTACCACACCGTGGTTGGCGAGCTGGCCGTGGACAATGGCGGCACGGTGGAGCATTTCGCCGGCGATGGGTTGATGGTCTTCTTCAACGACCCGAAGCCGGTCGCTGATCACCAGCTTGCCGCGGTGCGCACCGCCTGCGAGATGCGGGAGCAGTTCGGGGCGCTATCCACCGCCTGGCGCAAGCGCGGGTATGAGCTCGGTCTGGGGATCGGGATCGCTGCCGGCTACGCGACCCTCGGGCGGATCGGCTTCGAGGGCAGGTACGACTACGCGGCGATCGGGAATTCGGTGATTCTCGCATCTCGACTGTCCGACGCCGCCTCCGCGAACCAGATCCTGGTCAGCCAGCGCGTGTTCGCCGCGGTCGAGGAGTTGGTCGAGGCCGATCCGGTGGCCGATCTGCAGCTGAAGGGCTTCAGGGACGCGATGACGGCATACGCGGTCACCGCCCTGCGGGCAGGAGCTGGATAGCCGGTTCCGGGCAGTGGGAGGCCCCCTCTTCCTCAGACGAGGAGGAATCCGTTCCCAGGCGGCAGCGAGCCGTTCCGCAGCGCGGCCGCCATCGCGCGCGGCTCGAGCGGAAAGGCTGTGCGCAGCGTCGCCGCCGCTTCAACGATTGCCGCGCGGTTGGCGCGGGTATCGGCCAGCACCAGCACCAGCACCATGCACGCCATGCCGGCGTCGCGCTGCTTCAGGGCAGCCCGCCGGACGGTCGCCTGTGCGTCCACAAGGCGGGTCTCAAGCTCGAAGCCCACGCTCCCCTCGGCGACCCGCAGCTCGGCATCGACGGCCCGCTGATCCCCAGGGATGGGGATCGGGACCTCGGTGCGCCATCCGCCCATGCCTCGCTCGCCGGTCAGGCTCTTCTGCAGCCGGGCCAGGAGCCGGGCGTGGGCTACGTCACGTACGGGGGCGCCGCCCGGACAGAGTGTCACCACGAGGTCCAGGCCCACGATCGCGGCGAGCGTGGCGAGCACGCGGATGCCGGCGCCGACCTCGCTGCGCTCGATGCGGCTGACCTGCATCTGGGTCATGCCCGCACGACGGGCCACGGTCCGCTGGCTCAGGCCGGCCGCCCGCCGGGCGGTCCGCAGTGAGTCACCAACCATGAGGCTCAGCCGACCTCCCCGCGTCCGCCCGCGATGTGCAGGGTCCTCGCGACTGGGCATTCCCGACTCTGGCATCGTCAGGGTTACTGATCGGTTAGGTTCCGGTTACCGGCGGGCCAACTGCCGCACGCGAGGCGTTGAAACGCCAAGCGAGTCGTGCGACCGCCCGGCGAGTGTGGGCGAGGGCTCCCCGGTCGTGCGCCCTCCGGGACGTTTCAGCGGACGAAGGAACGGCGGATCCGCCCGGCTCGTCGGTCACACGAATCCCTGGGTGTTTAGGTCGGAGCGTGAGGTGCGTCCGCCTACCGCCCCACCCGCCGCCGGAAACGTTGCCCTGTCCGTGCAGGCGACCCTCGAGCCCTAGCGGATCGCGTCCACGATCTCGGCCTTGAGCCCGGCGTACCCCTCCAGGAACTCGACCCGCTCGCGGCGCAGGCGCGCCACCCAGGCGGCGTAGTCCTCGCTGCGTCCGGTGCGCTCGTAGAGCCGGCGCGGCTGGAGCAGTTCGAGGTCGTCCATGCCGGGAAGCGCCGCGGCGACTTCGTAGCCGAAGTCGGGGTCACGCTCCCAGGTGATGGTCCCCTCGGCGATCGCCTTGACGATCGCGCCGGAGTGCTCGATCTGCACCTTCTTCGAGAGTGGGTCCGCATCGGTGCCGCCCACCCGGCCAGTGTTGAGCAGGAAGACGTCGAATTCACAGCTGCCCATCAGCTCCAGGAAGCGGTTGGCCTGCTGCTCGTCGCGGTGCGGGTAGAACGGGTTGGTGCCCGGCACGCGCAGCGACTTGCCCTCTTCGGCCTTGCCGCCGGCGGAGGTTCCCTGCGTCTCGCCGAGCATGAAGTAGGCGGCCGCCTGCTCGGAGGTGAGGCGGGCCACCGCCGGAATGATGTTGTCGTTGCGGTTCAGGATCAGCAGGTGGCTGACCGGACCGATCTCGCGCGGATCGCGCCAGATGCCCAGCGAGGACATCGGGAAGGTGGCGCGGCCGTTCTTGGTGTAGGTGGTATCGAAGAAGTCGACCGGCCCATCGACGTCGCGCTGTGACGCGTTCTCGAGGTACGCGTCGGGCTTCACGACCGCGCCGTGAATGGCCGGCTCGTGGGCGGGGTCGAGGCCGAAGGTCTTCGCGAAGCAGCCATTCTCGGTGCCGACCACCTTGCCACCCGCGAACAGACCGATGAAGTCGTCCTGCACCGGCTGACTGTTGTTCTGCCGCGTGAAGGTGGTCGTCGTCTTGCCGGTCCCCGAAAGACCGATGATCAGCATCGTCTTCTCGCCGTTATCGGTCGGGACGACCTTGCAGCCGGCGTGCATCGCCAGGCCGCCGCGCGCGTAGACGAGCGCGTTCCACATGCGGAGGCCGCCCTTCTTCGACTCGCCGAAGTAGTCGGAGTTCATCACCCGCGTGACGCCGGCGGCGAGGTCAACGGTGATCAGCCGATCGTCGGGGTAGCCCGGCATCGGCAGGTTGGGGGTGTAGATCAGGGAGAACTCCGGGTCCCAGGCCTCGGCCGGCATGTCAGGCGGGAAGTAGAGCTGCTGCTGCATCCCGGCGATGTTGGCGTTGGCCTGCTCGATGTAGAGGCGCACACGCGATCGGTGCTCAGCGTCGTTGCCGAGGAAGCCGTCAACAACGACCATCCGCTGTTCGGCGATGTACGCGTCCTGGCGAGCTGCCGCGCGGGCGCCCTCGGCGACCGAGATCGCCTGGCCGGTCGTCTCGCTCGGGGCATCGGTGACCAGGTAGGTCGACGCCTTGGACCGGCTGACGACTCGCGTCTGAACGTTGTAGTTGCCGAATCCGGTGCGCCGCGCCTGTGGCATGAGAGCGGTGAGGCGCTGCAGCTCCTCGGGCGACGGGTTGTACTGCACCGCGCGCCCGGCCGGCA
>JBDSIN010000160.1:0-13067 GCA_039917955.1 Candidatus Limnocylindria bacterium | reverse complement strand
GGGTACCCGATGGTTCGCCAGGCTCGCGCGCTCGTCGCCGATGGCCAGGTCGGCGAGATCAGGCTGGTCCAGGTCGAATATGTCCAGGGCGGCAAGGCCGACGAGTCCGACCCGAACCCGGCCGACGGGCTGCCGTGGCGCTATCACCCGGTGCGAGGCGGACCGTCGCTGGTGATGGGCGACATCGGAACGCACGCGCACAACCTGGTCCGATTCGTGACCGGCCTCGAAGTCACCGAGGTCGCCGCCGAGATCGGGCACGTGATTCCGCAACGGCAGGTCGATGACTACGGCGCCGCCATGCTGCGATTCGGCAACGGTGCGCGCGGGACCTTCTGGGTCACCCAGACCGCAGCCGGGGTGGAGAACGGTCTGCGGATCCGCGTGTCCGGCACGAAGGGCAGCCTGGAGTGGCACCAGGAACGGCCGACGCGACTCACCTTCAAGCCGCTCGATGGACCTGTTCGCATGTACACGCCGAACGGACCCGGGACGCTGCCTGGCGCAGCACGGGCAAGCCGGATCGTGGCCGGGCACCCGGAGGGCTTCCACGAAGCCTTCGCCAACATCTACTCCGACGCTGCCGAGGCGATCGCCGCGCGGCGCTCGGGCCACCTGGCCGATCCGCTGGCGCTGCAGTTCCCGAACGAGCGCGACGGCGCCATCGGGGTCAAGTTCGTCGAGGCGGCAGTGGCGTCGAGCGACGCCAACGGTCTCTGGACCGACGCCAGGCTCTCATTCGAGGAGAATTCGTAATGCCTGAACGCAGGGAGATCGGACACAGGGAGGCGCGCGGCCTCGTGGCGATGGTCGCGGATCGGCTCGAGGCCACCGGACAGGGTGCCGCGGTGGCCGTCGTCGACCGCCACGGCGAGCTTGTCGCGTTCCTCCGCACCGACGAGTGCCCGCTGGCTTCGATCAACAACGCCATCAACAAGGCCTTCACCGCGGCTCGCGAACGTGTCGAATCGGGCGTCCTCGGGGAGCGATCCCGGACGGAGGGCTTCCCCCTCACCAATTTCGGAGACCCGCGTTACACAGGATGGGGTGGCGGGGTCCCGATCGTCGTGGCCGGTGCGGTGATCGGAGCCGTCGGGGTGAGCGGCCTGCCAGAAGCCGACGACGTCGAACTGGCCCGCTGGGCGGCCGCGAGCCTTTTCGCCGCTGGTTGATCCCAGGCCGCGGGCCACATCGGCGGCCGCAGACTGGCTCAGGACTTTGGGATCTCCTTCATCGGGTCGAGGAACGGCATCGGCACGACGGTGGCCGCGCGTTCGCCGTCCGGAGTGGTGACCGCGACCGAGCTACCGAGCCCCGCCAGCTCAATCGGCAGCCAGGCGTACCCGATGTTCTTCTCCAGCCGCGGTGACCAGAGCGCGGTGGTTACCTCGCCGACCGGCCCATCGTTGGCATGGACCGGCCACTTCGTGAAGTTCATCTCCAGCTTCTCCCCGCCGATCTCGACGCCCACCAGGCGGCGACGGACACCCTCGGCCCGGATCCGGCGCAAGGCCGCCTTGCCCATGAACTCGAACGCGCCGTCCAGGCTGCAGAGCCGTTCGAGGCCCACCTCGAAGGGGTTGTTCTCGATCGTCATGTCGGCGCCCCAGTTGAGGATGCCACCCTCCACGCGCCGGATGTCGACCGGCCCGGTGGGCCGAATCTGGAATGGGCGGCCCGCCTCCATGATGCGTTCCCACAGCGCGGTCCCGTAGCGGCCGTCGCGGAGGTAGATCTCGTACCCAACCTCGGCGGTCCACCCCGTGCGGGTCACGATCACCGGGATCCCATCGAGCTCCAGCTCGCGGAACCAGTAGTACCGGAGCGACAGGATCTCGTCGCCGAAGAGCGCCTGCACCACATCCTTGGAGCGAGGGCCCTGGATCTGGAGCGGAGAGACATCGGGCTCCGAAAGCTGGACGTCCCATCCCAGCTCCGCTGCCAGGCCCACGGCGTACAGCCGCGCGTCCGAGCTGGCGAGCGCAAACCAGAAGTGGTTCTCCCCCAAGCGCAGCATGACCGGGTCGTTGACGATCCCGCCGTCGGGTGCCGTGATCAGGACGTACTTGCCCTGGCCCACCGCGCACTTCGACAGGTCGCGCGGGGTCAGCAGCTGGGCGAAGCGGAAGCCATCGGGGCCCTGAACCTCGAGCTGTCGCTCGACCGCCACGTCCCACAGCGTGACGTGCTGCAACAGGTGCCAATACTCCGCCTCGAAGTCGTCGAAATTGATAGGGAAGAGCATGTGGTTGTAGACCGTGTAGCCGCGCGGGCCGTAGGCCTGCTCGGCCTCGTAGAACGGAGATTGGCGCAGGCGTGCCCCGCGTTGGACCAGGCTCATGTCGAAGGGCATCTGCTCACCCCCTCCATCTGGATCGATGAGATCCATGCGACTCCTGCGGATGGCCCGATGCTACCCTTGCCGACAGGTGCGCGCCATCCACGGGCGCATAGGTCACACACGGCGCCACAGGCGCGCCGCCAGCAAGAGCTTCTGCACGAAGACCAGTCCCGGCGACCTATAGACCGATGCAGACCAACCTCCTCTACTACGACGACAACCTCGACATCCTACGTCGCTACCTGTCCGGGACGATCAGAATTCAAGCACCGTACCGGTGACGGGATGAAGAACGAGTTCGGTCCAAACCAGGGTCAGGTTGACGAACTGCTGGAACGCCTCAAGACCGTGGACCAGGGCCAGGCGCTGTTCCTGGCAGGGCTCAGCGGGGACGACCCCGCTCGCCGCACGGCTCGCGACGCGATGCTCGAGGCGGCGAAGCGCGGCGGTCGCGAGCGGGAGCTGCTCGCAGCCCAGAACGAGGTCACCCGGTGGGTGAACACCTGGTTCTCGGGCGGCTTCCAGATCTCGGGATACGGTCGTGACATCACGCCCGCTCAGGCGGCGGTCGACGCCTCACCGGTGGTCCTCGACGCCGTCGGCGCCCAAGTTGTGAGCGACCTGCTGTCGGCCGATGACCTCGAGACGCTCATGGGACCCTGGCGTGAGCTCGTGGGCCAATGAGCATGGGCAAGCTCATGTACTCGATGTCCGTCTCGCTCGACGGGTTCGTTGAGGCCGCTAGCGATCCAGCGCGACCGCGCCTCAGCCGAACTCGGCCACCTCGTCACCGATGCGGACCTCGGCGCCGATGCCTTGAAGGATCGGCAGATGGTCGAAGAGGTGCCAGAGGCGAGCCACGCGGCCGCCTTCGAAGAAGAACACGTCGAGCGACGGCGCGTTGATGCCCCGGCCGGTGCCTGAGAGCCCGAAGATCGCGCCGCCGTGCGTCCCAATGAACCTCGTGCGCGTGATCACGGTCTCGCCCAGGTCCTCCAGGTCGTCGATTCGGACCTGGAGGTCCGGAAACGAGGCCACCGTCTCGCCGACGATCTCGGCGTGATCGGCCGGCGTACGGCTCGCCCGTCCGTGCAGGTACTGGTCGTGGAAGACCTCTCCCAGTCGCTCGACCTGCCGCTCGTTCCAACAGGTCGTCCAGTACATCCGCACCAGGTCGGCGTTCAAACTCGTGGGACTGGTTGCATCGCTCACGCTCCACATCCTATTCGTGGCTTGCCCCCGCTGCTACCCTCTCCGCAGGCTCAGGCGCCCACCTGCGCCAACCCTTCGGGGGGACCGATGACCGAGCTCGCCACCAACCTCCTCTACTACGGCGACAACCTCGACATCCTGCGTCGCTACCTGCCCGATGCCGCCGTCGACCTGGTCTACCTCGACCCGCCCTTCAACTCCAACCGCGACGACAACGTCATTTTCCGCGACGAGTCGGGCAACGCCACGCAGAGGAGCGGCGGATGAACCGAGACAGGCGCCGTGCCGGAGTCGGCGGAGTCTTGTTCGCCGTGTCCCTGTTGGTCGGGTTCACCCTCTTCGGGCCAAAGGGCGGTCATTACTCCGCCAGCGAGGTCGAGCACTTCGTCGCGCAGGGCCCTGCCGCATTCATCGTGTCGCTTTATCTGCTTGTACTCTCGATCATCGGACTGATCGCCGTGACTACGTACCTGTCCGACCTTTGGGTCGATGCAGGCCGCCAGCGTCGCGTCACATGGGGCGCTAGCCTCGCCGCGGGCAGCTCGTTCCTGATCGGCTGGGGCATCTATCTCGCCGTGCCGACCTCTGTGCTTGCCGGGGGCGAGGCCATTGATCCAGCGATCACCTACGCGCTCCTCAGCGCCGGCATGGTCGTGTTCTTCGGAGTCGGTGGCATGCTGCTTGGCATCGCTCTGATCACACTCGCGACGGGCGCCATGGCTGCGCCGACATGGATGCGAGCCTTCACCGGGCTGGCCGGGCTGGCCGCTCTCTTCTCGTGGGCATTCCTGCTTGCCACGGGATGGTCACCGAACCAGTGGCTGCCTGGTCCCTTCTACGTCGTGGTTCTTTGGGGGCTCGTCGTTGGGATCTGGCTTCTCGTCTCGGCCCCCAGGCCGGATACGCCGATGCCGACTGACCGATGACCGACCTCGCCACCAACCTCCTCTACTACGGCGACAACCTCGACATCCTGCGTCGCCACCTGCCCGATGCCGCCGTCGACCTGGTCGAGCTCGACCCGCCCTGCAACTCGAACCGCGACGACAACGTCATCTTCCGCGACGAGTCGGGCAAAGCCACCGATGCCCAGTTGCTGGCCTTCGAGGACACCTGGCACTGAGGCCGACCATGATCGACCGCATTCCCCCGCAAACCTACGCCGTTCTCGATCTGCCGGAGCCGGTGGCCGGCAGGGTCATGGAGATCAGGCGCAAGCATCGGGACGATTTTCGATCGGCCCTCCCGGCGGAAGTCACCGTGGTTGGATCAAGCGGAGTCGGCTGCTTCGCGGAGGGTCAGCCCGCGCACAACGTCTTCGCCACCCTGGATCGCATCGCGGCAACGACGCAGCCGATCCGAACATCGCTCGACGGCGTCATTCGCTTCCCGAACACCGATATCTTCGCCTTCGGGTTCACCGATGAGGCTGGTCTGCGCAATCTTCACCGGCGTCCGGTCAGTCGGGGCTCACCTTCGACGACAACCCTTGGCCGTTCGTCCCTCACGTCACTTTGCGGTCGCGTTCCCCCATCACCGATGAAGACGCCGCGAGCCTCTCCGACGAGCGCATCCCGGACGAGTTCGACCCTGGACCAACTGTCGATGTACCAGCTCGACGAGGACCCCGCCGGACAGGCCCCAGTAATCTGCAAGCTCCTGCATCGATCGCGACTCGGCACCAGCGCGCCTCCGGGGATGAAGCGAAGGACTACCCTTCTGCCATGACCACTCACCCCTTCCGCTGGGCGAGCCCTCGGGGAGCAGCCGTCCTCACCTTGCTCCTTGCCGCCTGTGTGCCGGCGCCCGCTACCTCGACAAGCGCTGCGCCGAGCCCGTCCGCCAGTGCCAGAACCGTCACCGTCACCGCCGTGGACTCCCTATTCGGCCCTGACCTGACAATCACGGTTGGCACGACGGTCGTGTTCGTGAACGCAGGCGGCCTCAAGCACACGGCCAGCCACGGCGTCGACGGGCAGCTGGCCGAAGGTTCCCTGTTCGACTTGACATTGGAACCTGCCGCCTCGGACAGCTTCACCTTCGATACGTCGGGCGTCTATCCCATCACCTGCATCGTCCACCCAGACATGAACATGACGATTACGGTGGAGTGACCGGTTCGACTACAGTCCACGTCCGGCACTCGATTGAGCTCATCGCCAGCGCGCCGTCGGTCCGGACCAAGCAGCGGCCGCCTGCTGCCCTTGCCCGCACTTGGCCGACGGAGGGGGTCCATAGACCGATGCAGACCAACGTCCTGTACTACGGCGACAACCCTCGACATCCTGCGTCGCTACCTGCCCGATGCCACTGTCGACCTGTCTACCTCGACCCCAATTCCGTACGCCCCTCTCTCGGCGTGTGAGAGCTCCGAGGGCGCATACTCGCCGTCCTTCGTCACATCACCTGAGGAGATCGCGTGAACCTGAGCCTGTCGAGCATCCTGATCGGATCCGAGGATCCGCAACGTCTGACCGACTTCTACACGAAGCTCTTCGGTGCGCCCGGCTGGAGCGAGGGCGGATACAAGGGCTGGCAGCTGGGTACCGGTTTTGTCACCGTCGGGCCGCATGATCAAGTCAAGGGCCCTAACACGCAGCCAGGACGCTTGCTCTGGAACCTCGAGAGCACCGACGTGAAAGGCGACTTCGAGCGGTTCAAGGCTGCGGGCGCGACGGTGGTCCGGGAGCCCTACCAGCCGGGCGAGGCGCCGGAAGCATGGATCGCCACCCTCGCAGATCCCGACGGCAACTACTTCCAGCTCATGAGCCCGATGACGATGTAGGCCTGGCCGAGCGGCCCGCCTATGGCCCTCGAGGACACCTGGGCCCCGCTAGAGTTTCGGGCGGCTCAGTCTCTTGAGCAGCCCCTTTGGTCGGCGCTCGGCCGGGGTGCGCTTGGCGTCCTCTTCATCGGTCACCTCGTAGAAGTGACCCTTTGCGCGCTTGTACCACTCGGTGTAATCGACGCGGACCGCGCGCGAGAAGTCGAACTCCGGGATCTCATCGAGGCTGATCCCTTCGTCGTCGTCGTCAGCGGAACTCGATTGGCCGGCGCTTGCCTTGGTCATGGCGCTGCTGCTCCCGCTTCGTGGCGGGCCTTGCGGATATGAGACGGATTCTATCCCCCCGGTACGAGAAGGCCACAACGACGTGCCGCCCGGAAGCAGTCCGGCCCGTGGTTACGAAGCGCTCATCGGTTCGCGAGTGGACAGTGCCACGAATGCTCCACGGGTCGGGGGCACCAAATGCCGTGGCCGCCTCCGAAAATAACACGCCGTGCTTTGCCAGGTTCGTCCGTGCCTTGTTCGGATCCCATTCGAATCCGGGCGGGAAGTCATCCAATCCATCTCGTCACAGAGCGAAGGGGCGGAAAGCATCGCTCCGCGCCTCTTACCGGCGGCTTACCGATCGATGATCGCTTGCCCCCGCTGCTACCCTCTCCCCAGGCTCCGGCGCCCACCTGAGCCAACACCTCGCGGGGGACCGATGCCCGAGCTCGCCACCAACGTCCTCTACTACGGCGACAACCTCGACATCCTGCGTCGCTACCTGCCCGATGCCAGCGTCGACCTAGTCGAGCTCGACCCGCCCTTCAACTCGAACCGCGACGACAACGTCATCTTCCGCGACGAGTCGGGCAACCGATCGATGTTCGACTGATGGCTGTCAGCCGCAGGGCACCGGTCGACATCGAAGGGATGTTCACCGTCGCAGGCCACGAGATCTATCTTTCCTGCAGCGGCGGTCCGGGACCAACCGTCATCTTCGAGGCGGCCGGCGGCGAAGACCATATGAGCTTCTTGCCAATCGCCCAGCGCATCCGGAATCGAGCCTACGCCTGCGTCTACGACCGAACCGGTGTCGGCAGGAGCACGAAGCCGATGCCGGCGGTGGCCGCGCGTGACCACGTCGCTGAGTTGCACGAGTTGCTTGAACTGGCCGGTGTGCCCCGGCCGGCGGTCGTTGTCGGTCACTCGTACGGCGGGATCGTTGCCCTGATGGAGACCGTGGAGCATCCTGAGGATGTCGCCGGGCTGATTCTGATCGACTCGTCGCATCCTGCACAGCGCGAACGGGTCAACGCCGTCATGACCGAAGCGCAGGTCGAGCTCGAGCGCGAGTGGTATGACCAGCTCGCAGAGATCCTCGACTTGCCTGCCAGCCTGCAGCAGGCTGCCGCCGAGTACGGTCCGCTACCAGCGATCCCGTTGACGGTCATCACGGCCACAAAGGTGGACGCAGACGATGGCCTTCCAGCGGACTTTCCTCGAGAAGCGATCAAGGCAGTCTGGCTCGAACTACAGGTGGAACACGCACGCCTTCGACCTGACGCCCGGCACGTCAAGGCAGCCACCGGCCACTACGTCCACGTGGATGATCCAGACCTGGTGGTAGACGAGATCATCCACATGCTGCAGCCGCTGGCCAGCCCGCGATGGCAACCTGCCCAAGCCCGCCCGCGCGGTGATGCATGATGCCCGAGCTCGCCACCAACGTCCTCTCCTACGGTGATAACCTCGACATCCTGCGTCGCCACGTGCCCGATGCCGCCGTCGACCTGGTCGACCTCGACCCACCCTTCAACTCGAATCGCGACGACAACGTCATCTTCCGCGACGAGTCGGGCAATGCCACCGATGCCCAGCTGCTGGCCTTCGAGGACACCTGGCACGCATAGTCCATCGGCCGACGCCACGCTAACTGCTGGGTAGGTCGAGCGCGTCCAGCTGCCTGAGGAGCTTCGGCAGATCTCGAGTGACCGTTCGCCACAGGATCGCGGGATCCACCTGCCAGTAGTCATGGGTGACAAGGTTGCGCATGCCGATCATCTCGCGCCACGGTAATTCCGGAAGCTCCGACTGGCGCTCCAGCGAGACGCGGCCTGCCGCCTCACCGATGACGGTGATCTTCTGAATCAGCGCCGCGGCAAGCAGTTCGTCGTTGGCGACGTCCTCGACCTTCCGGCCCTTGATGAACCGACGCGCAGCCTGCGCGGCGTCCCGGACATCGACCAGTCGCTCGTCGTCACGCCTCATAGAGGACCACGGCCTCGCGATCTACGCTGGCGCGAACTCGCGGCTTGAGGCTGTCCCGCGTCACCAGGTCCACCGGTCGTCCGAACAGCGCCTCGAGCTCGTCTGCCATCCGGACCTGCTCGAACAGGCCGGTCCGCGATCCCGCCTTCAGGTCCATGACCACGTCGACGTCACTGTTCGCATGCATGTCGCCGCGCGCCGCGGACCCGAACAGCGCAAGCAGCAGCACGCCGTGCCGCCGCGCAAACGCGGCGAGGGCGGCGCGACTTACAGCCTTCGGGTCGGTTGCCGGTGCCATGCCCAGAGCGTACTGCACACGCCCTGCCACTGCCGCGCGCTTGCTCCTGCTGTCACCCGCGGGCTCGCGGTCTCAAGACGGCAAGGGGTTCGGGCCGGTCGCCGTCACGAGGCGCTGAGGCACCCAATCCTCGACGTGGTGGAACCCGACATCGAACGGACCGCCATCGAGCTCGACGGACGCCCGAAGGGAGAGTCGGTAGAACTTCACGTGGGTGAAGTCCTCCATCAGGATGTAGACGGGGTCGGGCGTGCTGTTCGGGCCCTGGAATTGCTGTCCCGTCAGGACCGGCTTATGGGTTCCCACGAACGCATCGAACGTGTCGCCGACCACGACGCCCAGGTGTTCCAGCCCCATCTTGTAGACGCGCTGGTGGACCGGCGGGATGAGCTCGATGAGCGGGACCGCCTTGCCGTCGAGGACTTCAAGCGGCTCGGCGGGAACGATCAAGGAGATCGGGCGGCCGTTCCAGACGTTCTCGCGATTGGCGACCGCATGGCGCTCCAACAGCGTCCGGACGTGGACGTACTGGTCCCACTCGGGCACGCGGAAGGCGAGGTGACTGAGCGGGTAGGGGCGGATGTCGATACCGCGGGCGAGGAGGCGGGCGTGCTGCTGCGCGACGAAGCCGCGGTAGTCCCCGATGATGTCGCCGACCGGATCGCCCATTACGTCGCCGCCCTCCATGCCGCCCGAGACCCTGCGGTGGGCCCCTCCTGCGACCTGGATGGAGTTGCGGCCTCGAGGAGATGGATGAGGGCGAGCTCCTCACGCCGGTCCGCCGCGAGCTGGAGCGCGGGAGCGCCGTTCACCGCGCGCCCACCGGACAGCGCCCCGGCGTTGAAGGCATCCAGCACGGCCGGTGCGATGTAGCTCTGCCGGCTCACCGCAGGCGTGTTGCCGAGCGCATCGGCGACGAGCTCGGTCGAGAGCTTCATGGATCGGCGAACGGCTGGACGCGATGACTCGAGCGTCAACCTGAGGGCTCGAAACGCCAGGAGCGTCCCCGCCCACGTCCGGAAGTCCTTGGCGGTGATGTCCGCTCTCGCTGCGTCGCGCAGGTACTCATTGACGTCCGCCGAATCGATTGACCGCGGCTCGCCGTCTTCGTCCAGGTACTGGAACAGCTCCTGACCGGGCAGGTCCTGGCACTTGGCCACGACCGTGGCAAGACGCCGGTCGCGGATCCCTACCTCGTGCAGGCGACCTCCCTTGCCCCGGAATCTGAACCGCAGGCTGGTGCCACTGATCGCGACGTGCCGGTTGCGCAGCGTGGTCAGCCCGAACGAGCGGTTGGTGCGCGCGTCTGCCTTCCCCCCGGGTGACAGCCGGGCCGCTGGCGCGCCTCCGAGTGACTGGGCATCTGTTCCGAGCGGGCACTGATCGTCTAGACGGATGTGGACTCAGGAACCGATATCGCCTCCTCCTACTCCTATGGCCACGGGCCAGGCCCGTAGCTCGCGAGAGCGGTTGCCGCCCCAATAATGGACAGCAGGCCCGCGAGACCGACCGCCGTGATGAGCCTGATCGAGGACCGCAGACGCCGTAGTCGCATGGAAATGACTCCTTCCATGCCCGCCCGAAACGTCGCGCCCCGGCCGGCCCTGCCGACCGTCCGCACAGGCTACGCCTTGTCAGCCCAAGAATCAACTATTGCTTAGGCTCGCGTCAACTCAGAGGCTGGCCGTGACCCGAACCTGCGCTACACTCCGTGGGATGCCGAAGCCCCGGGCACCCAGCAAGCGAGCACGCGTCGACACCGTGGTGGGGCCACGCCTGCGATCGGCCCGTCATCGGGCGGGGCTGACCCAGCGCCAGCTGGCCGGCGATCGGTATACGGCCGCCTACGTCAGCGCCCTGGAAGTCGGCCTGGTGCGTCCCTCCTGGGCGGCGCTCACTTACCTGTCCGGTCGGCTCGGGCTCGCGATGCACGAGCTGGTCCGCGAGGCGGAACCCGGCTGGGATCGGCTGGCGGCCGATCTGCACTTGGCGTCAGGCGATTGGCAGGTGGCCGTCGACCGCTACACCCAACTGCTCGATGACGCGGCCGTCGGGACCGATACGGCGCTCCTCCGCCGCGGCCGCGCCGAGGCCCTCTGCCGGCTCGGCCGTCCCCTCGAGGCCGTGACCGATGCCGCCGCCGCCTACGAGGCGCTCACCAGGGCAGGCCAGCGGGCGGATGCCGCCTATGCCGGCTACTGGCTGGGCTACGCCCAGTACCAGCTGAACAACACCGATGAGGCCCGCGCCCTCCTCCACCAGCTCCTTGCCGAGGTCCGCGCCGGCCTGGCCGTCCAGGCCGATTTCAAGCTGCGCGTGCTCGTCGCGCTGGCCATGGTCGAGTCGTGGGACGGCCACCATGATCGGGCGCTGGCGCTCCTCGAAGAAGGGCGGGCATTAAGCGAGGAGATGGACGACCGACGGCGCGCCACCTTCCTCTTCTCGCTGGCGCTCAGCTACGCCCAGACCGGCGACCACGAGGCCGCCCTGCGTGCGGGCAGCGCCGCCCTGCCACTGTTCGAGGCGGCCGATGCCGAGCGCGAAGCCGGATCACTCCGCAACATCCTGGCGCTCACCTACCTGGAGCTGGGCAACTCGGCGCGCGCCACCGAGCTGGCAACCGAGGCGCGGGCGATGAGCGCCCGTCACGACGATCGTCGCCTCCTGGCGCACGTGGCCGAGACCGAAGCGCAGATCGCGCTGGCCGCCGGCGATCACGCGGCGGTCAGGGACCGTGTCGCAGAAGCCCTCGATCTGGCGCGCGCGACCGAGGACACCCACGCCGAATCCGCCGCCATGCTCACCCTGGCCCGGTCCCAGCATCAAACCGGCCACGACCCCGACGCGGAGGCGACCTACCACCAGGCCGTCGAGCTGCTTCGCAAGGTCGGCCCGGGACCCCGCCTCGCCGAGGTCCTCCGCGAATGGGCCGACCTGCTCGTCTCCCAGAAGCGGCACGCGGAGGCCGTCGACCTCCTCCAGGAAGCCCTCAGTGCCTGACCTCGACCCGCCCTTCAACGGCAATCGTGACGAGTCGTGCAACCCCACCGATGCCCAGCTGCTGGCCTTCAAGGACACCTGGCACTGGGGTCCATCGGCCGAGGCTGAGGCGTGACGGACGGAGCCTCCTACATCACCCGCACTCGTGAGATCCTCAATGCGCTCTCGCCCGGTCAACAACCGGTCACGATCACTGTTCCGCTTCAGGCCGATGAGTCGGAGTGGTTCGCCAAGGCGGTGGACGACCACGTGATCGCCTTTCAGACCTGCGATCCGGCTTGTCCGAGGCTGAAACGGTACGGCGTTCCCGGACCAGATGAGTTTGTGGTTGGCCCCCGCCAGTTCCGACATCTATTTTCGGCACCAAGGACCGACGGGCAATGGCTCAACCGCGAATACATCCCACACTTGGCCGCATATGCGATGGCTGTTCGCAAGTTCAGGTACGAGCCAGCGCGCGCTGCGTTGTCCAAGTACCGCAAGTTTCAGCGGGATCGGATCTCCAAGCGCGCAGGCGTCGGCTACGAGACCGATGGTGAGTTCTACGACCTCGACGGCCGCATCTACCTCCATCTCGAGGTAAAGACGAAGCCTGCCGAGGTCGAAGCAATCGCTCGTCAGTTAGACAGCGCCGGGTCTCTCATGGAGCTTCCGGCGAATACGCGCAAAGAAATCGAATACGTCCTGGAGCTGGCGCCGCTCTACTTTTGGCTGGTCGGTCCAGGCACGATCGACCCGCCTCGCCACGTCTTCCAGGTCACAACCGATGGCCACTCGGCAATGTTCGACCGCGTGCCACACCTGCCGGCGCCGCCGCAACCACGCGCGTCGAATGCTTGAACTCACCTAGTGTGACTTGGCAAATGCCTCCTGAGCTCGCCACCAACCTCCTCTACTACGGCGACAACCTCGACATCCTGCGTCGCTACCTGCCCGATGCCGCCGATGCCCAGCTGCTGGGCTTCGAGGACACCTCGTGGGCAGTTCAGGGCTGATGGACGTGGCAGGCGCACCAATCACCCACGCCCGGTCGGGCGAGCTGCTCGAGCTTGCCGAAGCAGCCGATGCGGCCCAGTACGGCCCCACGTATGACTCATACAGACCGCAGCTTGACGAGCACGCTGATGAGTTCGATGGTGCTGTCCGGCTGTTCATCGATGTCGGCGACCCGGAGGCGG